>JAJDAI010000603.1 GCA_029261955.1 Deltaproteobacteria bacterium
CGTCGTCGTCCGCCGTGGCGTCGTCGTCATCGCCGAGGTTGCCGCTGGTGGGGCAGCCGGCCAGCAGGGGCAAGCCGAGGAGCAGGGCGAGGACCGGACGCATGGGCTTCCCTCCCGTCCGCTACGGAGTCACCTCGAGCAGGACGCGGTTCTTCTTCACCTTCACGGCCACGCAGCGCAAGGAGAGTTCCGCGCCCGACTTGCATTCGCCGGTGCTCACGTCGAATTCGAAGCTGTGGAAGGGGCAGGTGATCGTGTGCCCAACGAGGTCACCCTCGCCCAGCGGGCCGCCGGCGTGCGGGCAGGCGTCCGAGGACGCGAAGAACTCGCCATCGACGTTGTAGACCGCGTAGCGCTTCCCGAAGACCTCGACCTGGTGGACGGTGCCGGGGATGATCTCGTCGGCAGCAGCCTTGCCGGCCTGCACCCACATGCGACCGCCCTCGTCGGGCACGGCGGCGGGCTCCTCGGGCGGGGGCGCTTGCGGCGGGGGCTTGGGCGCGGGCGGAGGAGGCTTCGGCGCCGGCGGGGGCTCCGCCTTGCGCACGGGCGCAGCCGGGGGCGCAGCCGGAGGGCTTTCCTCCACACCGAGCGCCTGCTTCACCAGTCCCTTGAGCCGCTTGCGAATCCCGAATTTCGACATGGCGCGGAGTGTAACGGACCGATCGCGGTCCCGCTGGCTCCCACCAGGTCGGCGCGTCGGACAGGCCCTCTTCGCGCCACACATCGAGCTGGGCGAGCTCCGCGACCGCCGCCGCCCGCTCCACGAAGGCCAGGGCCCCACCCGACCGCGAGCCGGCCCGGTGCGACCATGGGCGCGCCCCAGACCGGGTCCTGGAGCCGCTCCCGGCTGACTACGCCTCGCTGCAAGCAGCCGCGCCCTCGGGCAGCGCCCCCTCGGGCAGCGCCGCCGTCTGCGCCTCCACGAGGGGGGGCGCGACCGGGAAGACGTGCCGGGTGTGCGCCCAGGCCAGCGGCTTCCCCTTCCGCTTGAAGTCGAACCACTGGTGGGTCGCCTTGACCAGCGCGAAGAAGTTGATCGCGTTGTCCACGAAGAAGCGGGGCACAGACATCAGCGCCACCGACCAGCGGTACACGCGGTGGGTGAGGATGATCTTCATGCCCACCCGCCAGCCCACGAAGAGCAGGTTCACGAGGACGAGCGTGTGCAGGCCGCTGCCCGGGACGAAGACCGCGTTGAAGGACCAGGGGGACAGCTCCAGGGCCGAGCCGAGCCAGCGCAGCAGGCAGTACAGGACGACCATGTAGCCGCCGAAGCTGGCCGCGTGGGTCAGCAGCGACTTGCGGTCGCGCCAGAGGCACCAGCGCACGGCGAGGGGACCGGCCCAGCCGACCTTCTCCCAGGTCTGGAAGTCGATCCCGAGGATCCAGCGCGACCGCTGGCGCACCGCGGCGCGGAAGGTGGACGGGAAGTACTCGCGGGTCGCGATGTACTCCTCGAACTCGACCTCCGTCGGTGCCTTCCGGAACAGGCCGGGCGGGCGCTCCATGACCTGCTGGGTGCTGGCGAGGCCGAACCAGGTGCGCTTGTCGGCGAGGCGGAACTTCACGCCGATCTCATAGTCCTCGGTGAGGCTGTCGGGATCGAAGGCCTCTTCGCGGTTCGCGTGGGCAATCTGCTCGAAGGCCTCGCGCTCGAAGCCGCTGCCGACGCCAGCCGAGGGGATGAGCCCGCCGATCTCGGCCCGGACGAGCATGTCCTTGAGGTGGTGCTCCGTGAACTCGTCGACGTAGGTCCCTGCGACCAGCTTTCGGGGGCCGAGGGACAGGGGCAGGACAGGCGTCTGCACGAACTCGTACTGCGGGATCAGGCGGTCGTAGAGCCGGAGCGCGAAGGGGTGGATCACGTCCTCGGCGTCGTGCATCACGAGGAAGTCGTAGCGCTCGCCTCGGGCCGCCTCCGCCGCGACGAGGCCGGCGTAGACCCAGTTCAGGCAGTCGGCCTTGCAGGTCGGGCCATCGTGCGGGACCTGGACCCGGTGCACGTTCGGGTGCTCCGCCGCCACGCGGTCCACCCGCGTTCGGGTGGCCGGGTCGTTGGCGTAGGTGCCGACGAAGATGTCGTAGCGATCGCGCGGGTAGTCCTGCGTCGCGAGCGTGTTCTCCAGCATCTGCTGGATGACGGCGTCCTCATGCCAGGCGGCGACCAGGATCGCGGCGCGTTGCTCCGGGCCGGACCGGAGCTCCTCCACCGTGAGCCTGCGGCGGCGCTTCCGCCCCAGTCCCTTGCCCAGGTACAGGACATCGACCACCAGGTCGTCGAGTCCGTTCAGCAGGATGATGATGGCGACGGGCCAGGTCACCAGTTGCACCAGAAGGTCGAGCGTGTCCGGCATGGGACGCCTCCTGTGACTCTGTAGAGCAACACCCGTGCCAGGATCCGTTCGCCCACCGGGTCACCGGGACCCTTCCGGCGGCCCGCCCGGGCACATTGCGCGGCCGCTGCTTGCGGAGCGGCAGCCCCCACGCGACCATTCGAGCGTGCGCACCCTCCCCTTCCTGCTCGCCTTCGGCCTGCTCGGCTGCCCCGCCCCGACCTCCTCCGAGCCGACTGCCCCGACGCCGGCCGCGGCGGTGACACCCGTGTCCGGCGAGGGCCCACTCGAGGCGGGGGACTGGCGCAGCTACCCCGATCCCACTGCGGAGAGCTGGGCCGTGGCCGATCTCGACGAGGCGCGATGGGCGCTCGTGACCCTGGAGCTGGCCTGCTCCGACCGGGCCCACCAGGGCGACCCGGGAGCGCAGACCCGCTCCGCCCGCAAGGTCCTGGCCTGGCACCGGACCACCGGCGCGGCCGTCATGGACTACGGCATCCAGGTGAACGCCGAGGCGGGCCGGAGCCTCAAGCTCGGCGAGCGCATCGCGGGGGCGGTCGAACGCTGCCGCTGAGCGAAAATGCTCGGTTGATGGTGCCTGCTCAGCCCGGGGCGGGCGCCGCGACCTCGCGGGGCGCTTCGACCTCTCCGGCTCGCAGCAGCTCCAGCAGCTCCGCCGTGCTCAGGGGCGCCGCCGAGCCCGCACCGGAGAGCAGCTCCTCCACCAGCTGACGCTTGCGGCCGTGCAGCTCGAGGATCGCGTCCTCGACCGTGTGCCGGGCGACGAGGCGGTAGACGGTGACGGGGCGGTCCTGACCGATGCGGTGCGCGCGGTCGGTGGCCTGGTCCTCGGCCGCGGGGTTCCACCAGGGGTCGAGGTGCAGCACGTAGGTGGCGGCCGTGAGGTTGAGGCCCACGCCGCCTGCCTTGAGGCTGATCAGGAAGACGTCGGCCTCCCCAGCCTGGAAGCGGTCGACCTCGGTCTCGCGCCGCGACTGCGGGGTGCTGCCGTCGATGCGGCAGAGGCCGAAGCCGCGCTGCCGCAGCGCCTCCTCCATGAGATCGAGGTGGCGCACGAACTGGCTGAACACCAGCGCGGAGTGGCCCTCGGCGCGCAGGTCCTCGAGCAGGCGCAGGGCCCGCTTGAGCTTCGTGGCCGGCACGGTGGAGTCGCGCTCCACCAGCTTGGGGTGACAGGCCGCCTGGCGCAGCCGCGTCAGGGTGGCGAGGGCCTGGAAGCGCCGCTGCCCGTCGCCTTCGACCGCGGAGAGCGTCAGCTCGGCGAGGCCGGCCTGGCGATGCCGGTCGTAGAGCGCGCGCTCGGCGTCGGACAGGGTGACGTCCAGGCGGATCTCGGTGCGCGGCGGCAGCTCCTGAGCGACCTCGGACTTGAGTCGACGCAGCACGAAGGGGCGCACGAGCGAGGCCAGGGCCTCGCGGGGGCGCGCTCGGCCAGCCGCGATGGGCAGGGCGAAGCGCTCGCGGAAGGCGCGCTCGGTGCCCAGCAGACCCGGGAGCAGCACCGAGAAGAGCGAGTGCAGGTCCGCCGCGTGGTTCTCCACCGGGGTGCCGGTCAGGGCGAGGCGGAAGCCGGCCTTCAGGGACCGGGCCGCGCGGTGCCGACGGCTGCGCGGGTTCTTCATGGCGTGGGCTTCGTCGAAGACCACCGTCGCCCACTCGATGCGGGAGAGCAGCTCCTCGTCGCGCGCCATCAAGGCCCAGGTCGTGACCATGAGGTCCCCGGGCAGCAGCGTCTCGAGGTGCTGCGCGCGGAGCTTGCCGCGGTAGTCGATGACCCGCAGGCCCGGGGCGAAGCGCGCGGACTCGCGGCGCCAGTTGAAGCCCACGGACGCCGGCACGACGACCAGCGCCGGCCCGTCCTGCGCCCGCTGCACCAGCAGGGCGAGCGCCTGGAGGGTCTTGCCGAGGCCCATGTCGTC
>JAJDAI010000604.1 GCA_029261955.1 Deltaproteobacteria bacterium
CCGCGGTCACGTCGACGCGACCCTGGCTGTTCTCGTATCGGGCGTGCAGCTCGCCGCCCAGGGCGTCCATGCACTCGGCGTCCAGCTCGACATCCCGGGCGTCCACGGTCCAGCCCAGCTCGGTGGAGCTCACGAAGTCGCCGACGAAGCTGAACTTCATCGCGCCGTCGGTCAGGCCGGGCACCCAGTGGCCGGTCACGTCGATGTCGCCGCCGTAGTCCAGGGCCGAGACGCTCAGGTCCGCGGTCAGCGCGCCGCCGATGGAGTCGGCCTCCATCGTGATGGCGCCCTCCATGTTCAGGTAGCCCTCGCTGTAGCGGCTGAACTCGACCGCCATGTTCGCGGTGCCCTCGGCCAGCAGCTCCTCGAGGTCGTCGGGGTGCGGGACCTCGCCGTTCCAGTCGGGCGGCAGCTCGCCGTCCCAGTCGTAGGGGAACTCGGCTTCGCCCTCGTCGTCGCGCTCGGCGTCGTCGTTGGCCGAGGCCGCGTCCAGGCCCGGCAGCACGATGGCCTGCGTCACGTTGATGGTGCCCTGCGTGCGGCCGCAGTTGCTGAAGTCGTACTGCACGCTGCCCAGCAGGTCCTGCCCGCCCATGGCGTCGAGCAGGATGATGTTGGCGCAGTCGGGGTCGGTGTCGACGTTCGCCGTGGTGCCGGCGGCCTGGACGTCGGCGCTGACCTCAGCGAACTGCGTGCCCCGGACGACGCCCAAGGCCAGCGTCCCGGCCAGCTCCAGCGGGATGTAGGAGCCCTCGTCGCGGGCCGTCTCGAGCAGGAAGAAGTCTTCGGCTTCGGTGCAGCCGGTGAAGCTGGCGAGGGCGAGGGCGGCGATGGCGAGGCGCATCAGAGTCGTCTCCACGGTGCGACCGGGCTCCTCCTTGGTGATCGGAGGAATCCGGTGGTCGCTCCCGTGGAGGCTGTGCCTCCGTTCCCATTCGATGGCTCTTCAAACCACGCGTCCTGGTGGGACGCGGAAGGTCAGGAGCTTTGCGAGCCCGGCTTTCGACCGGGGGTGCCGTTGTCGTGGGAACGACCCTTGTCTGTGTCTTCTCCTATCGACGGGGGATCGATCGCCTTCAACCGGAAAAGAGGTCGCGTGGACCGATGGGCTGGATGGGGTCTGACCCCAGCTGGCCCAATGTGGGCTGGATGGGGTCTGACCCCACCTGGCCCAATGTGTCCGGCTTCAACAAGCGGTGTCAGGCACCGTTCGTTGCGATTCCGACTGGCTCTTCGGGGTGGAAGCGCAGGACGGCGACCAGGTTGCGGCCGAGCAGCGCGGCGGTCACGAGCAGGGCCAGGCCGCAGAGGCGGGCGAGCGGATCCCAGCCGGTGGCGATGGCGGCGACGCCGAGGATCAGCGAGGCGACGTGCGCGCCCATCGCGTTGCGCATGCGGTCCTGGGGCATGAGCTTGCGGACCGGGGGGACCTTCACCTTGCCGACCAGGGGCGAGAGGCGGTGGAACCACACCAGGAAGGGCACGATGCGGCAGAGCATCCCGTGCATCGCGAGGCCGGCCCATCCCCAGACCGCCATCCAGATGAAGGCGACGCCCAGGCGCGGGTCGGGGAGCAGCTCCGCCAGGGCGGCGAAGGCGAGGGCGAGCGGGGCGCAGACGAGCGAGAGGAACCAGAGGCGCACGGTCTCGTCGCGGCGCTTGCGTTGGCGCTTCTTGAGGGTCGGCAGCACGAGGGCGGGGTGGGCGATCCAGGCCGCGGCGGCGGCCGGCGCGAGGGTGAGCAGGAGCACCCATCGGGGCAGGCCGAAAGCCATCGAAAGCGGGGCCAGGACCAGGGTGAGGGCAGCCGAGATTCCCAGGGCCGCACGCCACTTCGGCGCCACTTCAGGGGCCAGGTAGAACATCGGCAGGACCTGCCAGGACACCGCGACGAGCAGCGCCCCGACCCAGGCCGTCAGCCCCAGGCCCAGGTGGCCCGTGCGCCAGGCCAGCAGGTCGAAGCCGGGCACGGCGGCGACGGCCGCAAAGCCCGAGCGGATCGACACGAAGGCCAGACCCAGGCTCGCCACGACCAGCAGGCAGAGGACCGCCACCTTCATGCCCCGCGCTGTCCAGTTGCGCGTCGGGGCACCGAGCAGGCCGAGCAGGACGGGGATCGCGAAGCCGAGGATCGCGGCCGTCAGGCTCACGCCGCCCAGCAGGAAGGCCGAGCGGCCCCCGCTCAGGAAGCCCGTGACGAGGGCCGCGATGCCGAGCACCCACGCGACGTGCACCCCGTGCGCCACGCGAACCGCCGGCACCCGCGCGCCCGCGACCACCGGAGCCATCTGGTAGACGGCGCCGAGCATCACCGAGCCGAGCAGGCCGAGTGTTCCGAGGTGCGTCAGGGCGCCGGAGCCGGGCAGACCCGAGGAGGCCAGCGGGGCGGCGCCCATCCACATCAACAAGAAGCCACCGGCTCCAACGGCCACCGGCGCGAGCAGGAAGAAGGACGCCGGGATCGACAGCGGCGGTGCCTGATCGAGGGACAGGCCGTCGGTGGGGCTGGCGAAGCTCAAGCTGGGGGCTTCCAGACGAAGACGAGGCCGGAGCCGTCGGGGTCCTCGTGCAGCCAGGCCCACAGCCCGCGCTCGATGAGGCGCTGCTTCAAGGGACGGGCAGGGCAGGGCGTGCGGGCGAGGTAGCTGTCGCCTCCCTCCAGCTCGGCGCAGACCTCGAGGACCTCCTGCATGGGCTCGGGGGCCTCCAGGTCGCGCAGGTCATCGGGCTCCGCGGAGCAGGCGAGCAGGGACCAGGTGCCCTCGTGCTCCGTGAGCTCGATGTGCAGGCCGGCGGTGCCCATGGACGCGCCGAGCTTCTGCAGCGCGGGCAGCTCGGCCGCCACGACGTCGATGCGGACCACCGAGCCGGGGGGCAGCTCCGCGAGTTTGTCGAGGCTCGCGAGCCCCTGAAAATGCTGCAGCCGCGGGGCTCCGGCCATGGAGTTCTGCGGATCACCGATCGATGTCATGGGGCCGACCTTATCAACGGATACTTTGGTCCAGAAACCGGAGTTGCCATGACCGCCGATGCTGGACCAGTCCCCTTCTTCACCACCGACCACCGCCGATGCGACGCCATCTGGGCTGAAGTCGAAGCCGCGGTCGACGGGGGAGACAACGCTGCTGCTGCCACCGCCTGGACGCGTTTCGACGCAGCCATGCGACGCCACCTGACGATGGAGGAGGAGGTCCTGTTCCCGGCCCTGCAGGACGCCGGCATGAGGGGCATGGGTCCCATCCAGGTCATGTTGATGGAACACCAGCAGATGCGCGCGATGCTCGATCGAATGGCGCAGTGTGCCTCCGAAGGCGACTACGAGTCCCTGGCGGATGAGGGTGACACGCTCCTGATGGTCATCCAGCAGCACAACATCAAGGAGGAGGGGATCCTCTACCCGATGGCGGCGCAGATGCTCGGCGCGAAGTGGCCGGCCCTCGCGGCGAGGCTCGCCAACTACTGAGGCGGCTTCAGCTCTTTCGCGGCGGCGTCCTTCGCCGCGCGGGCCTTCTTGGTGGCGTCGATCTCGCGCGCGACTGAGAGGCCCCGGTCCCAGAGCGAGAACCAGACCAGGCGCTTGCGGTCCATCACGAAGAAGCGCTTCGCGTGGCGCCGCATCTGGCGGGGATCGAGCTCGATCCCGAGCCCCGGCTCGGACGGGACCTTCAGCGTGCCGCGGTCGTGGTGGAAGGGCTTCTTGAGCAGGCCGTCGCGCCCCTCGACCGTCCAACCGGGCGGGTTGAGCGGGTACTCGAGCTCCTTCTCCGCGGCAAATCCGCCCGCCGCGACCAGCTGCAGGTTCACCGCGAAGCCGATGCCGTTCGTCCAGGTGTGCGGCGTGTAGGCCCGGCCGTGCTTCCGGCAGAGCCGCGCGATCTCGATGGTCTGGGCGATGCCGCCGGTGAACATCGCGTCGGGTTGGAAGATGTCGTAGCAGCCGCGCTCGATCATCATCTTCAGCTCGGGCAGGGCGCCGGTGTGCAGCTCGCCGCCAGCGATGGGGACACGGCTGTACTCCCGCAGGGCGACCTGGTCGTCGTAGGCGTCCATGGGCAGCGGCTCTTCGATCCAGGCGACGCCGACCTCCGCGCAGGCGTCCGAGAAGCGCTTCGCTCGAGCCAGGTCCCAGGTCGGGGCGTCGCCGATGACCGCCACGCGCCAGGCCTGGTTGGCGTCGACGCCGACCTTCATGCGCCCCTTCAGGGCATCGCAGGTCTTCTGCACCTGCTCGATGTCGACCCGCTCGTCGAAGTCGTGCACCCGCAGCTTGATGGCGGTGAAGCCCTCGGCCAGGCGGGCCTCTGCTTCGACGATGCGGTCTTCTGCGGTCTTCACCTCACCCGTGGAGGCGTAGAGCTTCACCGTGCAGGGCTCACTGCCTAGCAGCTCGCAGACCGGCTTGCCCTCGAGCTTGCCCTTGATGTCCCAGAAGGCCGGCTCGACCCACCAGTTGCGCCAACCGAGGTAGCCGACCTCGCGCAGGCGCTGCTGGATCATGTCGATGTCGGTGGGGTCGGCGCCGAGCAGGTAGGGACCCAGCAGGTCGCCCAGGCCCGCGCGCTCGCGCGACATCGCCGGCCCCGCCGAGATGCCCTGCACCCCGTCGTCCGTCGTCACCCGCAGCAGCGTGAAGCGATTCTGGACCTGCGGGAAGCCGGGGATCCAGCTCGGGTAGAAGCGCGCCGGGAGCGGCACCCGGGCGTGGAAGAGCTCGATGCGGGCGATGGTCGACACAGGTCCTCCCAGATGAAACGCGCGGTGTCTGACACCAGCGGTTGCAGATGAAAGATGCGGTGTCTGACACCGGGTCTTTCATTCAGAGGATGGCAGCTACCGCGTCGAGGAGCCTCGGCATCACCCACTGGGGGAAGACGCCGAAGAGCACGATGGCGAGCGAGATCGCGACGCCCAGCTTCGGGCCCAGCGGCGAGGTCTGGAGCGGCGTCGGGTCTTCGACGTCGTCGACGTAGGCCGCCTTCAGCACGATCAAGTAGTAGTAGATCGCGATGGTGTTGTTGATGCCGGCGACGAGGATGAGCCAGAAGGCGCCTCCGTCGAGCGCGGCCTTGAAGAGCAGCCACTTGCCGGTGAAGCCGGCCGTCGGGGGCACGCCGGCGAGCCCGAGCAAGCCCACCAGCAGGACCATCGCCAGCATGGGCGACTTCTTGTAGAGGCCGTTGACGGCCGAGATCGGCAGCCGCGCGTCCTCGCGCCCGCGACCCACTTCGACGACCACGATGAAGCACAGCAGCAGCAGCCCGAGGTAGGCGGCGCCGTAGTAGATGGCGGCGGACCAGGCGGCTTCGTCGCGACCCATCAGGCCCATGAGCAGGTAGCCGGCCTGCGCCACGCCGGAGTAGGCGAGCAGGCGCTTGAGGTCCTTCTGGACGAGGGCGGCGAGGTTGCCGTAGGTCATCGACGCGACGGCGAGGCCGCCGAGGATCCAGAAGAGCCCGTCGTGCCCCAGGCCCAGGGTCAGCAGGCGCAACAGGGCGGCGATGGCGCCGACCTTGCTGGCCGCGGCGATGAAGGAGGCGGCGCCGTCGTTGGCGACCTCGTAGACGTCCGGCGCCCAGAAGTGGAAGGGGAAGACCGCGAGCTTGAAGAGCACGCCGACGAGGGACAGCAGCACGGCGGCGAGGGCCAACGTGGTGGGCTCCGCCGTGACCGCAGCCCCGATGCCGGCGATGCTCGTGGTCCCGCTCAGCCCGTACAGGATGCTCATCCCGAACAGCGCCACCGCGCTGAGCGTCGCCCCCTGGATGAAGTACTTGAGCGCCGCCTCGGCGTGATCGCCTTCGCGGCGCGTCATCGCGACCAGCAGGTACAGGCAGTAGGCCGACAGCTCGAGGCCGACGTAGAAGCCGACGAGCTCGGTCGCGGACGTCAGCATCGCCATGCCGAAGGTCGCGAGCGTCAGGAAGAGGTGGAACTCGGGGCGGTCGCGCACCGAGACCTGGCCGCGGGCGGCGCCTCGACTCAGCCAGGCTGAGCCGGCGAGGCCGAGACACAGCAAGAGCTTCACCGACTGGCTGAAGCCACCGACAGCGTAGGACTCGAAGAAGAGCTGCCCTTCGGCCGGAACCAAGGCCAACAGAGCCGCGAACACCGCCCCGAAGAAGGCCACGCGATCGGCCATCGCGCCGGCGCGACGCAGATCCGCAGACTCCCCTCCCCCGACCGTGGTCGTGACCACGAAGAGGCCGAGCGCCGTGCCCAGCAGGGCCAGCTCCGGGAGGAACAGCGATGCCAGTCCCCAGTCCATCAGCCCGCCAGCACGGCGACGAGGGCGCGAACGGACTCGTCGAGGTTGGTGAGCATGAGGCCCGGGATGATGCCGAAGACCAGCAGCGTGCCGGCCAGGATCAGGCGGGCGGGCAGCATGCCGTTGGAGATGTCGGGCAGGTCCTTCCAGGCTTCGAGCGGCGGCCCGAAGAAGGTCTTCTGGATGACCCGCAGCACGAAGAGCGCCGAGGCGACCAGCCCGCAGATGGCCAGGATGCCGATGATGGGCCAGGTCTTCACCGCGGCCACGAAGACCAGGAACTCCGCCCAGAAGGAGGCCAGGCAGGGCACGCCGATGCCGGCCATGCCCGCGATGATGAACAGCGTCGACGCGCGCGGCATCGTGTGGAAGAGGCCGCCGAGGCGCGAGATCTCCCGGGTGTGCGTGCGGTCGTAGATGTGGCCGACGCAGCTGAAGAAGAGCGCCGTCATGATCCCGTGCGCGAACATCTGGAAGATGGCGCCCGAGATGCCCGCGTGGGTCATCGTCGCCAGGCCCAGCATCACGACACCCATGTGGGACACCGAGCTGTAGCCGATCATGTACTTCAGGTCGGTCTGGCCCAGCGCCACGAAGGCGCCGTAGAGGATGTTGCAGAGCGCGAGCACGGCGATGACCGGCGCCCAGGAGCCCATGGCCTCGGGGAGGATGATCATCCCGATGCGCAGCACGCCGTAGGCACCCAGCTTCATCAGCACGCCGGCGTGCAGCATCGACACCGCGGTCGGCGCGGCGACGTGGCCGATGGGCGACCAGGTGTGGAAGGGGAAGATGCCCGCCAGCACCCCGAAACCGACGTAGATGAAGCCGAAGAGGATGAGCCCCATCCCGCCCCAGTCGGTGTCCGCCTCCGCCAGCAGGGTCATGTCGAAGGTGTTCAGGCCGGAGTAGTGGGCCAGGCCGATCAGCGCAGGGAAGAGCAGCGCGGAGCCCGCCAGCAGGAACAGCGTCAGCTTCATCGCGGCGAACTCGCGCCGCGTGCTGCCCCAGATGGCGATGAGCAGGTACATCGGCAGGACGGCCAGCTCGTAGAAGAGGAAGAAGAAGAACAGGTCCTGCGAGATGAAGACGCCGAACACGCCGGCGACGAGCGCCATCGTGAAGGCGAAGTACTCCTTCACCCGGTTCGTGAGCTCCCACATCGTGAGCACGCCGGTGAAGAAGACGATGCCGGTCAGCAGGACCATGGCGAGGCTGAGGCCGTCGACGCCGACGATGTAGTTGATGCCCGCCGAGGGCAGCCAGGCCACGCGCTCGACCATCTGGAGCTCGGCCGTGGACGCGTCGAAGAGGGCCCAGACCCGCAGCGAGAGCACGAGCGAGAGGCCCGAGGAGACCGCCGCCACCTGCTTGATCAGCAGGTCCTTGCCGTTGTGGATGAGCATCACGATGCCGAGGCCCACGACGGGGCACATCAGGATGATCGTGAGGATGTGGGCGTCGAGCCAGGCCATCACATGGCCCCCAGCGCGAGCAGGCCGGTCGCGAGCAGGCCGAGGGCGATGGACAGGTAGAGCTGCACGCGGCCGTTCTGCATGCGGGCGGCGACCCCACCGAGGACCTTCGTGGCGGCGCCGGTGCCGTCGACGGTGCGGTCGATGGCGCCGCGGTCGATGAGCAGGGCGAGGCGGGTCAGGCCGGCGATGCCGACGTCGCTGAAGGTCCGCCAGAAGGCGTCGACGCCCCAGCCGCTCGCGAAGAAGCGGTGCATGGCGGGGAACTTCGCGAAGCTGCCGGCCCGCTCGCCGCCGCGGCCGAAGTCGACGAAGGCCAGGCCGGCGCCGAGGACCAGGGCGACCATGGCGAAGGCCACGCCCGAGGACATCCAGTGGATGTGGGCCTCATCGGCGGAGGCGCCGAGGTGCCGCGCCAGGTCCCCGCCCGTCCAGCCGATGCCGAGCGTGAGCACGGCGAGGATCACAACGACCCCCTGCTGCCACTTCAGGGCAGCGCTGGGGTGGGCCTCTACGGACTCCCGCTCGGGGTCGAAGAGGGCCAGGAAGACGAGGCGGAAGGCGTAGTAGGCGGTCAGGGCGGAGGTCAGCAGCGCGCCGCTGTAGAAGACCATCCCCTGCTCGTGCACGGCGTGCAGCACGAGCTCCTTGGACATGAAGCCGGCGAAGCCCGGGAAGCCGGAGAGCGCAACGCAACCCACAACGAGGCCCAGCGCGGCGACGGGCGCAGAGCGGCCCACCTTGCGACCGATGGCCAACAAGTCGCCGGTGTGCGCGGCGTGGATGAACAGACCCGCGGACAGGAAGAGCAGGCACTTGAAGCCGGCGTGCGTCACGAGGTGGAAGAAGCCCGCCACCTGCGAGCCCGCGGCGAGGCCCATCAACATGAAGCTCAGCTGCGAGATGGAGGACCAGGCGAGCACCCGCTTCATGTCCGTCTCGACGCAGGCGACGGTCGCGGCGAGCAGTGCGGTGAAGACGGCGAGGCCGAGGGCGAAGGTCGCCGTGAACTCGCTCGCGAGGAACAGCGGCTGGAGCAGCGCGAAGAGGTAGACGCCGGCCGCAACCATGGTCGCCGAGTGCAGCAGACTCGAGACGGGCGTCGGGCCCTCCATCGCGTCGGGCAGCCAGGTGTGCAGCGGGAACTGCGCCGACTTGCCGGCGATGCCGCAGAGCAGGCAGAGCCCGATGGCGGTCACGAAGCCGGGCTCCCAGGTGTTGGCTTCGACGGCCAGGAGCACCGTGTCGATCTTCAGATCGCCCAGCCGGGACACCATCAGCGCCAGCCCCGCGAAGAGTCCCAGGTCGCCGAAGCGCGTCATGATGAACGCCTTCTTCGCCGCCTGAGCTGCCGCGGGCTTGGCGTTCCAGAAGCCGATGAGCAGGTAGGACGCGAGGCCCACGAGCTCCCAGGCGATGAAGGTCTGGGCGAGGTCCGCGGACAGGACGATGCCGAGCATCGCCGTCGCGAAGAGCGACAAGGTCCCGAAGAAGCGGGCCTTGTGTGGGTCGTCGGCCATGTAGCCGACCGAGTAGACCTGCACGAGCAGGTGGATCGTGCCCACCACGCAGGCCATCGCCGTGCTCAGCCCGGTCAGCCGGTAGCCGAAGGACACGCTGAAGTCGTCGGTGACGGCCCAGGGCACGGAGCTGGTGAAGCCGCCCTCGGGCAGGTTCAGGGCCATCATCCAGGTGGCGAGGGCGACGGCGAGGGCGCTGAGCAGGGACAAGCCGACCACAGCGCGGGGCCAGGCCCGCATCCCCAAGAGCATCGCGAAGAAGACCGCCAGCGGCGCCCCGATCGCGATGTCGGCCCAGGCGTTGAGGGTCATCCCGCCAGCTCCTGCAGGTCGTCCACCGAGATGGAGCCGCGGCTCTTGTGCACGGCGAGCACGATGGACAGCCCGACCGCAGCCTCGGCCGCGGCGATGCCGATGACGAAGAGCGCGAAGACCTGGCCGGTGACCGGCTCGGGCGCGCTGAACTTCGCGAAGGCGACGAGGTTGATGATCACCGCGTTCAACATCAGCTCGACGCCGATGAGCATCGCGACCAGGTTCCGCCGGAGCAGCACCCCGAACAGGCCGATCGCGAAGAGCGCGCAGCTGATGATCAGGTAGGTGTTGAGATCGTCAGCCATCGGGGCGCTCCCGCGTCCGTCGGGCCACTGCGACCGCGCCGATGATCGCCGCCAGCAGCAGCAGGGAGATGGCTTCGAAGGGCAGCTCGAAGGTGGTCAGCAGCGCGAGGCCGATCTCGCGGACCCCGAAGAGCTCCTCCGTGACCGGCGACGTGGGGAAGCTGCCGCCCAACAGCAGCGCGATCATCACCGCCGGGAAGCCGGCTCCCACCAGCAAGGCGGGGGCGACGCGGTCGGCGGTGCGGGGCTCCTCGCTCTGCTCCCGCGGCGTCGACATCATCACCGCGAAGACCATCGCGACCGTGATGCCGCCCAGGAAGATGAGCAGCTGCATCAAGGCGACGAACTCGCTGCCGAGCACCAGCGAGATGCCCGCCAGGCCCACGAGCGACAGGCCGAAGCCGAGCAGGTTGTGAAAGACCTTCTTGAGCACGACGGCCATGGTCGCGCCGGCGAAGGTCAGGACGATCAGGATGCCCAGGGCGAGATCAAGCATCGCCGCCCTCCTTCTCGGGAGGCGCAGCGGGAGCCACGGCCGCGGCGGCCTTCGGAGCCGCCGGCTTCTTCACCGGGTGATCCCCACGCGCCGCTGCACGGGCCTCCCGCTGCTTCGCGGCGCGCTCTTCGAGGCGCCGAGCCAGCTCTTCCATGGGCGGGTCGTCGAAGGGCTCGAGCAGGTCGTGCACCCAGGCCGAGCTGCCGGACGCGTCGTCGTAGCCCGTCGAGTACTTCAGGGTGTCCGTCGGGCAGACCGCCAGGCACAAGCCGCAGAGCGAGCAGGTCGAGAAGTCCATCTCGAAGAAGTCCACGCGCTTCTTCTTGCTGCCCGGCATCTTCTCGCCCGTCAGCTCAATGCAGTCGCTCGGGCAGATGAGCTCGCAGGCCGAGCACGCGATGCAGTCGTGCGTGTCGATGTCGTCGAAGTGCACGAGCGCGATGGCGGAGCGGTACGCCTTCGTCAGCGTGGGCTTCTCCATCGGGTAGAGCTCGGTGACCTTGGGCTTGAAGAGCGTCGTCAGGGTGACCGTCAAGCCGATCAGCGCCGACGAGAAGCCGTCCCACAGGATCCCCAGACCCGTGCGCTTCTCCGGCGTGCGCTCCAGGTGCAGATCGGCGCTCATGTCTGCACCAGCTTCAGCACGAAGGCCGTGAGCATCAGGTTTCCGAGGGCGAGCGGGATCAGGTACTTCCAGGCCAGGTTCATCAGCTGGTCGAAGCGCAGGCGCGGGTAGGTCCAGCGGGCCATGACCATCAGGAAGAGCAGGAAGTAGACCTTCAGCAGCAGCCACACGGGGCCGGGCAGCAGCGGGCCGGCGGCGCCGCCGAGGAAGAGCACCGCGCCGATGGCGCACACCGCAAACATGTAGGTGTACTCGGCCAGGAAGAACACCGCGAAGCCCATGGCGGGGTACTCGGTGTGGAAGCCCGCGACGAGTTCAGACTCGGCCTCGGGGATGTCGAAGGGCGCGCGGTTGGTCTCCGCCGCCGCCGAGATCAGGAAGATGAGCATCGCCAGCGGCTGGAAGAAGACGTTCCACCGGTAGCCAGCCTGCGCGTCCACGATCTCGGTCAGGTTGAGCGTGCCCGACATCAAGACGATGGCCATCGCGCTCAGCAGCAGCGGCAGCTCGTAGGCGATGTTCTGGCTGACCGCGCGGATGGCGCCGAGCAGCGCGTACTTGTTGTTGCTCGACCAGCCGCCCATGAAGATGCCGCCGAGGCTCAGTCCCCCGAACGCGAAGACGATGAGCAGGCCGCTCTGCGCATCCGTCAGCGTCATGTCCGCCGAGTAGGGGATGAGCGACAGGATGGCGAGCGCGGGCAGGAACGCGATGATGGGCGCGAGCAGGAAGACCGGGCGGTCGACCTTGCTGGGGATGATGAACTCCTTGCCCAGCAGCTTCACGACATCCAGCGCCGTCTGCGCGAGTCCAAAGGGCCCGTGGTGCAGCGGTCCGTGGCGTCCCTGGACCCAGCCGGCGACCTTGCGCTCGAACCAGACCATGAACATCGCGTTGAGCGTGATCAGCACGGCGAGCAGCACGAAGCCGATGACCAGCTCGGTGAGCCAGCCTCCGAGGACGCCTTGCACGCT
Organism: Deltaproteobacteria bacterium; assembly: GCA_029261955.1. Classification (GTDB taxonomy): domain Bacteria; phylum Myxococcota_A; class UBA796; order UBA9615; family UBA9615; genus CALCXL01. Next base: position 11,976 of record JAJDAI010000604.1, read on the forward strand.
GTCGATCAGGCCCGACATCTAGCGGTCGATCTCCGGCATGACGATGTCGAGGGAGCCCAGGATCGCGATGGTGTCCGCCACCATCGTGTCCGCGAGCGCCTCGCCCATGGCCGAGAGGTTGTTGAAGGAGGGGCAGCGGGGCCGGAGCCGCCAGGGCTCCTGCTCGGTGTCGGCCACCAGGAACCAGCCGAGCTGACCGCGCGGGGTCTCGCTGGTGGAGTAGTACTCGCCCGGCTTCGGCTTGAGCCGCGTCATGACCTTCTTGGGCTTGATTTCGCCGCCAGGCAGCTTGTCGAGGCACTGCTCGACCATGCGCAGGCTCTGCTCCATCTCCTCGAAGCGGACCATGTAGCGGGCGAAGCAGTCGCCCTCGGTCCGGGTCGGCACGTCGAAAGCGAGCTCGGGGTAGAAGCCGTAGGGCTCGTCCTTGCGTACGTCGTAGGGCAGGCCCGAGGCGCGCGCGTTGGGGCCCGTGATGCCGTAGTCCAGGCAGAGCTCCTGGCTGAAGTGGCCGACGCCTTCGCTGCGCTGCCGGAAGATCGCGTTTCCGGTGACCAGCTTGTGGTAGGTCGAAAAATTGGCGCGCTGCTGGGCGATGTAATCCCGAGTCTGGGCCTCGAAGGTGTCCGGGATGTCGTTGACCAGACCGCCGATGTAGCTGTAGCAGTAGGTCAGGCGCGAGCCCGTGGCCGAGTCGAGGACGTCGAGCAGGC
>JAJDAI010000605.1 GCA_029261955.1 Deltaproteobacteria bacterium
ACTCGTCCGAGTCAGCGACCTCGCCGATCCAGACCCGCGGCCGCTCGGTCACGCTGGCGAGCTGTGTGTCACCCACGCCGCTCACGCATCCTGCCGGCGGGACGAGACGATGCGGGCCTGCGCGAACTGGCGGTGCCCGGAGATCCCGCCGTGGTAGCCGAAGCCGCTCTGCTTCGCGCCCACCCAGGGCGAGCCCTGCGCGCCCCCGACGCCGCGGTTGACGCCCACCATGCCGGCTCGGATCCGCCGGGCGACGGCGCCTGCGCGCTCCTCGTCGCCCCCGAAGACCACGGCTCCCAGGCCGTAGGGCGAGTCGTTGGCCAGCCGCACGGCCTCGTCATCGGATTCGAAGCGCGCGATGCAGGCCACGGGGCCGAAGGTCTCCTCCTGCATGATCGCCATGCCGTGGTTCAGCCCCGCGAGCACGGTCGGCACGACGAAGTTTCCGTGGTGCCCGGCCCCGCCCGCGAGCACCCGCGCGCCGTCCGCCACCGCCTGGTCCAGCTGGGCCAGGACGTGGTCCCGCTGGCGGGCGTTGACCATGGGGCCGACGTTCACGCCCTCGTCCGTGCCGCGGCCCTGGACCAGCCCCCGCGCGCCCTCGGCGACGGCGGCCTCGAAGGCCTCCGCGATGTCCTCGTGCACGTAGATTCGCTCGGTGCTCACGCAGACCTGGCCGGCGTTCCGAAAGCTGTTGCGCACCGCGAACTTCGCAGCGGCCGCGACGTCCGCGTCCTCCAACACAACCAGGGGATCCTTGCCGCCGAGCTCGAGGATGACCCGCTTCAGGTTCGGGGCGCCGGCCTGGAGGATGTGCGCGCCCGCCGCCCGGCTGCCGGTGAAGGCGATGAGGTCCACGTCCGCCGCCACGAGCGCCTTGCCCTGATCGTCGGCGCCGTGCACCACCTGGAGCACGCCCGCGGGCAGGAACTCGTTGAGCACGTCGACGTAAGCCTGGCCGATGAGCGGGGTCTCCTCGCTCGGCTTGAGCAGCACCGTGTTCCCGGCCATGAGCGCGGGCAGGACCATCCACGCGCACATGCTGATCGGAAAATTCCACGGCGTGATCGCGGCACAGACGCCCAACGGGTCGTGCCGGAGCTCGGTGTTGGTGCGCGCATCGACCAGCTGCTCGGGCGAGAAGGCCCGCACCATCTCGTCCAGCTCCTCGGCCAGCCCGCCGCCGCAGGACCGGACCTCGCCGACGCCCTCGGCCAGCGGCTTGCCCTGCTCGCGGGAGAGGAGCAGGCCCAACTCGTCGGCCCGCTCGAGGAAGCGCGGCCCCGCCTGCACGATGAGATCCGCCCTGCCCCGCGGCCCCAGGGCCTCCCAGGCGGGCTGCGCGGCGCGCGCCCGGGCGACGAGCTCCGCGACGGCATCAACCGGGGTGACGGGGACGCTTCCGACCACGTCGAGGGTTGCTGGGTCGAGGGACGTGATCTGCATGGCGCGGCTCCGAGCGAGGTCCGGCCAGCCTGCCGCACCGAGGCCCGAGAGGGAACCCCTCCTCTGTTACGATCAATGGCCGCCCACCAGGCCCTGGAGTTCGATGAGCCTTCGCGACGAGATCGCGTCCCTGCTTCCCGGCGCCGAGACCGCGCTCGATGAGCGACTGGCCGTGGACGTGCTCGAACAGGCCGGGGTGCGCGCCGACCAGACCGTGCCGCCGCTGCTCCAGGCGAGCCTGCCGACGATCCCGCCCGTCAGCATCGCCGTGGAGGGCTCCGGGGAGCTGGCCCTGCGCCGCGGCGACGTCGAGAACCGCTACCGCTTCGGCGACCGGCTGGGCGAAGGCGGGATGGGGGTCGTGCACCTGGCTTCGGACCGGAACCTCGGTCGCCAGGTCGCCGTCAAGACCATCCACCCCGAGCGCTGCGACCGCAGCGTGCTCGGTCGCTTCGTGGCCGAGGCCCGGATCACCGCCCAGCTGGAGCACCCAGGCATCGTGCCGGTGCACGATCTCTTCATCTCCGAGGACGGCGACGTCTTCTACACGATGAAGCGGGTGCAGGGTCAGAGCCTGGGGGACGTGCTGGACGCGCTGCGCACGGGCGACCCGGCGGCCGTCGTGCGACACCACGTCAACCACCTGCTGGGCCTGTTCCGCAGCGCGGCCCAGGCGGTCGCCTACGCCCACACCCGCCGCGTGGTCCACCGCGATCTCAAGCCCGACAACATCATGGTCGGTGACTTCGGCGAGGTGCTGGTGATGGACTGGGGCGTCGCGCGCATGCTGGACGACGCGCCCGAGGAGCTGCGCAAGGTCGTGCTCGACGGCGCCAGCGTGCTCCAGACCGTAGACGGCGCCATCGTCGGCTCCCCGGCCTACATGGCGCCGGAGTGCATCGGCGGCGACCCCAAGGCCCTCGGGCCGGGCGCGGACGTCTACTCCCTGGGCGTGCTGCTCTACGAGCTGCTGACGCTCCAGCGCCCGCACCAGGCCACCACCGTCCCCCGGCTTCTCTACCTGGTCGCGACGGAGCCGGTGGTTCCGCCCTCTCGGCGCGCGCCGGGCCGCGAGGTCCCCTCGGAGATCGAGGCCATCTGCATGCGGGCGCTCTCCCGGAACCCCGTGGATCGCTACGGGGACGCGGGCGAGCTGGTGCGGGATCTGGAGGGCTACCTCGAAGGCGTCGGGCCGCGGCGCGAAGCAGACCGCCTGGTCGCCGACGGGCGTGAGCTGATGCTGCTCTTCGCGCGCCGCGCCAGCGACGCCGAGGACGCCGAGACCCGGGTCCGCGCCCTGCAATCGGAGCTGCAGAGCTGGGACCCCATCGACATGAAGCGGCTCGTCTGGAAGGCGAAGCGCGAGCACGCCGACACCGTCGCCCACGCCGACACGGTCTTCGGCGACTGCGAAGCGGCCTTCGAGTCCGCGCTGTCGCACGTGCCCGGCTACCGGCCCGCCCAGGAGGGCCTCGCGGACCTGTACTGGATCCGCTTCCTCCAGGCCGAGGAGGCCCGCGAGCCCCGCTGGGTGCGCCGCTGGGCCGAGCTCATCCAACGCTACGCCCCCGAACGCTACGCCCGGCGCCTGCGAGGCGACGGCACGCTGTCGCTGATCACCGATCCGCCGGGCGCCTCGGCCTGCCTGCGCC
>JAJDAI010000606.1 GCA_029261955.1 Deltaproteobacteria bacterium
CGCCGACCAGAGCCGCGTCACGAAGCGGGCCCGCAGCGCGTTGAGGGCGAAGCCGTCCTCCGCCTCCGCCACCACCGGGTCCACCGGGTCCAGCTCCAACGCCTCGAAACGCACCTGGAGGTCCTCCAGGGACGTGGCCAGCGCGGCGAGCGGCTCGAGGCGGTCGGTGGTCCAGACGGCGAGTTCGGCCGCCTCCATCCCAGCGACGTCCGCGAAGGAGGGGCGCTCGGGCTGGGCCACGATGTCCAGGTTGAAGCCGAGCTCGATCGTGGAGTCCTGCGAGGCGAGGTAGGGCGCCAGGCGCTGCCCGATCAGCCCGTCGTAGAGCACCACGGAGGCCTCCTGCGCCAGCCGGGGCAGGTCCAGGCCCGTCCAGCCCATCAGCTGCTGCCACAGGGCCAGGTCGTTGGCGGGCAGCTGCCAGTTCATGCGCAGGACGGCGGCGTCGTTCTGCCAGTAGCCCCACTCCCAGCCCGAGCTGAAGAGCACGTGCTGGTCCAGCTGATGGCCGGCGTCGCGAATCCCGACGAGGTCGTTCCAGCGGCTGCGCACGTAGACGGGCAGCCACATGGGGACCGAGTTGTCGAAGGCGACCCAGTAGGCCGACTCGGGGAAGTAGCCGACGGGTTCGCCCGCTTCGAGCCGGTCCAGGAGCAGGCCCCGGTGCTGGTCGTAGTCGTCGTGGTGGTAGGAGCCGCCGGGGTCGTCGAAGAGGTTGTAGTACATCGTCGTGTGCACCCACGGGACGATGTCGGGGTCGGCGTACTGGGCGAGCAGGTAGTAGATGAGGTCCTGGTCGTCGTAGTGCACGACGAGGTCCGCGCCCACGTGCACGACGGTGCTCATCTCCGCGTCGGGCGCCAGCTCCTGCAGCGCGTCCCAGGCCGCGTTTGTATTGAACAGGAAGGCCTCGGGGCCCTCCTCGAAGAACTCGCCGAAGCTGAGGTTGTAGAGGTCGAAGGGGGTCGCCTCCGTGACCATCGCGAGGCGCTCCCGCAGCTGCGGGCCGGGGTCGGCCGCTACGCCATCCAGCAGATCGAAGGCCTGCTGGAGGTTCCCGCTGCCGAAGAGCTGGATGCCCAGGCCCGCGGTGATGCCGCGCGCGTGGACCTCGGCCAGGATCGCGGCGGTGTGGTCCTGCCAGCGGCCCCGGGCGAGGGAGTTGTCGGTGATGTCATCCAGCGCGACCCACTGGATGTGGTTGCCGCGGTTCTTGATGGTCCAGTCGACGATTCGGCGCGCGGCGCGGAGGTTGTCGTCGCCGGGCTCCCAGAAGGCGAAGTAGCCCTCGATGGGGTGCAGGGTGTGCAGGTGCAGGCCCCGCCGAGCCACCTCGGGCTCCTGCAAGGCCTGGTCGCTGCGCAGGCGGGACGCCGGGCGCAGGTCGTCGGGACGCCGGGTGAGCCAGGGGTGCACGAAGCGGTAGCCGTAGCCCTCCAGCAGGTCCGTGAGGCCGTACTGGAGCCCCGCGACGGAGCCCGCGTGCACGACGTGGTCGTCGCCGCTCCGGTCGATGCGGTAGCACTCGTTGCAGTCCAGGTCGGCGACGAGCCCGACGACGACGCCCGACGAGCCGAGCACGGCCGAGGGGTCGTCGCGGACCTCCACGAAGACGCGCTCGTCCCCGAGGAACTCCACGAAGGACGAGATCGCCCGCTCGTGTTCGGCGGCGACCTGGATCTGGAGCTGCTCGGTCGGTCCGCAGCCCGAGAGCAGCAGGACCAGCAGCGTCAGTGCGTTCAATCGATCCAGGGTGCCCAGATCTTCGCCCCTCGCTTCCAGTTGTCCTTCTCGCGAACGATCACGACGACCGGCTGGGCGTCGGCCGCGATGTGTCCGTCGGCCTGCAGGCCCTGGATCACGTCTTCGACCTCGTCCATCAGCTTGCCCTCGCCGCGGCGGAGCTTCTTGACGGACTTCCTCTTCTTGCGACCCAGATCGATGATCACGGGGTCCAGGGACTCGCTCTTCTCGTCGGACATCTGTGCCCCTCCGCCGGGATCGGCGCCCTCGCTGGGGCCGGTCCGGCGGCGACTCTAGCAACAGCGAAGGCAGCGGGGGATGGGCTGCTCGACCTCGACCCGCGCCCTCGCTGCGAGGTCGCGAGTGCAAGGGCCCAGCCCAGCGATCAGGTTCCCCTCGACGCGAGCCCGCAGACCCGAATTCAGGAGGACCCCATGCAGATCGGCGCGCTGCTCCTGTTCCTGCTCGCTTCGTGCTCGACACCCGAGCCCGGCGAGCCCAGCGAGGCGCCCGCCAGCGAGCTGCCCGCCGATCCGCGCCCGGACGTGTTGCTCGTGATCATCGACACCCTGCGCGCCGACCGCACCGGCCTGATCACGCCCGGCCTCACCCCCGAACTCGCGGCGCTGCCCGGCGCGCGGCGATACCCCCAGGCGATCAGCCCCTCCTCGCTCACCCAGCCGTCCATGGCCTCGCTCTTCGCGGACGAGCCGGTGCGCGCCGTCAACACCGGGGCCTTCGCTGGCCCCTCGCTCGCGTCCACCTTCCGCAAGGCGGGCTACGACACCGCCGGCATCACGGCGAACCCCACGCTCACCCGCAAGGCTGGCTTCCACCGCGGCTTCCGCGTCTGGCGGCAACGGGACGCGCGCTCCGCCGAGCTCGCCTGGCAGGCCGAGGGCCTCGTCGACCGCGCCCTGGCCCTGCACGCCGCCGCGAAGGAGGGACCGACCTTCCTGTACGTGCACCTCTTCGACCCTCACCTGCCCTACCGCAGCGAGGGGCCGCTGGACCCCGCACCCGGCTGGTCGCAGCTGCCCGCGGATCCCTTCCTGGCCGATCTGCCGGAGGACCAGCAGCGCTGCGTGCTCGAGGTGCGGCAGCAGTACGACCGCGAGGTGGCCGCCTCGGGAGGCGATCCGCGTGCCGCTCTGGCTCTGGGGCCCAGGCGTGCAGCCGGGGGAGGACGCCCGTCCCGTGCCCATCCAGGCCCTGGGTGGGACCCTGCTGGAGCTCGCGGGGGTGCCTTCGCAGCGCAGCCGCCTCGATGAGCCCGCGATCACGATCCTCGGCGCCGACAAGGGGGGCTGCTTCGCCCGGAGCGCCAGCCACAAGCTGCTGCGCTCGCGCGCGGGCGAGGACCGGATCTTCGACCTGATCCCGCCCTTCGGCGAGTCCCCATCCTCCGACGAGCCCGGGCCCCTGTCCGCCGAACTGGACGCCTTCCTGGAGCACGAGGCCCGCGCCGCCCAGGCCGGCGACGAGGCCGCGCTGCGCGCGCTGGGCTACCTGGAGTGATCGCTGGCGCGAGCATCCGTTAGACTGGCGGCCCCGTTCTGAGGGAGGGTCCGATGGCGAACGAGTTGCCCCGTGGTGTGAAGAAGGTCCTGGTCGTCAAGGGCGACCAGATCGAGGTCTGGGGCGAGCGGCCCCGACGCAAGAAGCGCCGCACTTCGAAGCTCCTGCGACCCGCGGAGAAGCTCGTCCGCCGCAGCGCGGAGGCCGGCGAAGCCTGGAGCGGGACCTACCTCGATCGACACGGCGACGCGGCCCGGAAGAAAAAGAACGGGTGGCTCAAGAAGATGCCGAAGAACGTGTACAAGGCGAACCGCAAGGGATTGAAGAAGCTGCGCAAGCTGACCGATCTCTGAGCCGTCCCCGGGAGACGGAGACGGCCCCACCGGAGCCGCCGTGACCCGCGTACACAACCCCACCGAGCACACCCGCGCCCGCACGAAGGCGGAGCCCCCCGAGCAGGTCGACGTCGCCATCATCGGCGCCGGCACCGGTGGCCTCACCGCGGGCGCCTACCTCGCCCAGCACGGCCTCAAGGTCGCCCTCTTCGACCAGCACTACGTCGCCGGCGGCTGCGCGACGCAGTTCTCCCGCGGGCCCGAAGCGGCGCGCTACTGCTTCGACATCGGCATCCACTACGTCGGCGACTGCGCCGAGGGCGGCGCGATCCCGGAGATCCTCAAGGGCGTCGGCGTCGAGCAGGACTTCGCTCCCCTGGACCCGGACGGCTTCGACACGCTGGTCTTCCCCGACTTCCAGTTCAAGGTGCCCGCCAGCCGCGAGGAGTACCGCGATCGCCTGGTCGCGATGTTCCCGAAGGAGCAGAGGGGCATCGACAAGTACATGAAGTTCCTGCGGGACGTGGACTTCGCGGCGTCCGTCACCCAGCCGCGGGACACGGAGCCCGGCCTGCTCGGGACCCTGCAGATCGTCTTCAAGACCCCCAGCGTGGCGGTCAACAAGTGGCGGACGCTGGGTCAGCTGCTCGACGGCGTCACGAAGGACCCGAAGCTGCGCGCGGTCATCGCCGGCCAGCACGGCGACTACGGCCTGCCCCCGGGCGAGGTCTCGGCGATCCTGCACGCCGGCCTCCAGAACCACTTCTTCAAGGGCGCCTGGTACCCGAAGGGCGGCGGCCAGGCCATCAGCGACAAGCTCGCGGAGCGCATCGAGGAGCTGGGCGGCACGATCCACCTGCGGCGCGGCATCGAGCGCGTGATCATGGAGGACGGCCGCGCCGTGGGCGTGGTGACCGAGCCCTGGAAGGGCGTGTCCCACACCGTGAAGGCGAAGTACGTGCTGTCCAACGCGGACGCGAAGGCCACGCTCTTCAAGCTGGTGGGGCGGCAGCACCTGCCCAAGTCCTACGCGAAGCGGGCGGACGACTGGACCCTTCCCTCGGCGCTCTACTTGACCTGCCTCGGCGTGAAGGCGGACCTGGGCGCCCTCGGCATGCGCGCGTCCAACTACTGGATCGCGGACAAGTACGACTTCGACGCGATGTACGACACCGGCCGTGAGGACGGCATGCTCATGCCCCAGGGCGCCTACATCACCAGCGCCTCGCTGAAGGACCCGGGCACGCCGGGCCACTCCCCCGAGGGGGTCATGAACGTCGAGGTCATGACGCTGCTGCAGGGCGAGCCCGAGGCCTGGGACATGAAGGCCGAGGACGCCGAGTCCTGGGAGTACCGCCGCAGCCAGGAGTACAACGAGCGCAAGGACGCGGTGGAGGAGAACCTCATCGACCGCCTGGAGGGGCTGTTCCCCGGCACGAAGGAGGCGATCGTCTTCAAGGAGTCGGCCTCGCCCATGAGCCACATCCGCTACACGCGGTCCTCGGGCGGCAGCGGCTACGGCATCGGCATGACGCCGAAGCAGCTCGACACAGGCCGGGCGCACCCGCGCTCACCGGTGAAGGGGCTCTACCTCTGTGGGGCGTCGGGGCGGCACGGGCTGGGGATCATGGGCGCGCTCTACTCGGGGCGGGACGCGGCCCGGCGCATCGCCGAGGACGTCGGGCGCCCGCTGGGGCGCTGAGCCCCGGGAAGCCTCTACGCCTCGTCGTCGCTGATCTCGCGCAGGGTCCGCTTGAAGCGGTCGATGCGCTCGCTCGTGCTGCTCCAGCGGCGCATCGCGTCGTTGGTGTCCTCGATCTCCGTCTGCGGAAGCCACCGCGCCATGCCGTCGCTGCGCTTGAGGATCGCCGCGTAGGCGGAGTCCACCAGCTCGCGCTTGCCCTCGGGCTTCGCCAGCACCGACCAGAGCCCGTCCAGGGCCTCGGCCAGGCTCGCCAGCTCGTGGTTCAGGCGGTCGCAGGCGTCGCCGCAGCCCTCCGCCAGCTCGGTCTTCCAGGTGGCGACCTCGTCGACGAGGGCATCGAGCGTCTCCGCGGCCTCGGGGTTGGCGCTCATCGCCTGGTCCCGCTCGGCCGCCAGGCCCAGGGTCGGCAAGAGCAGAAGGATGAGGCCGAAGAGGGTCGTGATTCGAGTCATGGTTCCTGGGTTCCCCGCTGAGTGACTCCTCTCTCATTCGACGGGATCGCGGCCGGCTTGAAGCAGGAAACGGCACCCGCGACCCGATCACCCCCGGATCGCGTCCCGCAGCACCGGGTAGTCCTCGCTCAACCAGAAGGAGAACAGCGCCGCGACGCGCAGCGCGAGCTGGGTCGGTTGCGGGCGGTCGTCCTCGCCGGGGCGGTGCAGCACGTGGTGCAGGCCGTGGCGCTCGGAGCGGGAGAGGGCCTCGCGGCCCGCGGGCGAGGAGAGCAGCATCGCGCGGGTGGCCGCGTGCAGGTCGCCGCAGAGCAGCAGGCCCGCCCGGTCGGCCGAGAGCTGCATCAGGCGACAGGCGGCGACGAGCTCGCCCCAGGCCACGGCCAGGTCGGGGCGGTTCGCGGGCTTCGGCGAGCGCATGCGCTGGAGCGGGATGAGCTTCGCCAGCTGGAGGCCCTTCGCCAGCGTCGCGCCCCGGACCGGGATGAAGGGGGCGAGGTCCGCGAGCAGCGCGAGAAAGGTCGGCGCCTCGTCGAAGACGCGGTCCCAGAGCCCTTGCGCGGTCAGGCGCGCGTGCCCCAGGGCCAGGTGGGCGATCTCGCTGCCGATGGCGAAGCGCAGCTCGGCCGGGCCCAGGAAGTGCTCGGACGCAGGGTCCAGGTGCTCCGCCCCGACGACCAGGAACGGCGGCGGCCCGTCGCAAGCCCGCAGGCCCGTGGTCTGCTGGCCGTGCCTCACATAGCCCTCGACGAGGCTGTCCCAGCCGAGGACCAGCGACGCGTCCTGGATGGCTGCGACGACCTCGGGGGCCGAGCGGCGGTCCACGTGCTGGGCGTACTCGCGCAGGGCGCCGTAGTCGGGGGCGTCGGCCTCGCGGGCGATCCAGGCCTGCACGCGGCCCAGCTCCTCGCCCTCGCGGGTGGCCGGGTGGGGCAGCAGGTCGCGGCGCAGGCTGCGCGGCATGGGGCGCAGCCGCACGTCGGCCCAGGGCGCGGGGCGCGGGCTGCCGTTGAGCAGGGCGAGCACCTGCTGTGCGCGGGGCCGAAGCTCGCTGTTCAGCTGGATGAGCGCTTCGAGGCGCGCCGGCTCCAGGGGGCGGAGGCGGGCGAGCTCGAGCACGGCGGCCGGATCGGGGCTCTGCCGGGCCGACGCGATCAGCTCGATGAGCCCGACCCGGGTGGTGTGGGCGCGCTCCAGGTCCCCGCCGTCGCCGTCGCCGGGGGCGAGCAGGTCGTCCAGGGAGACCGCGCCGAGGGTGACCAGCCGCTCGCGAGCACGGCTGAGCGCCTCATCGACGAGGCCGGCGTCGCGCAGGAGCGAGGCCAGATCGAGGTCCCGGGCTGCCTGCTCGCCGTCGGTGCCCTCGCCCTTCAGCGCCAGCCAGCCACCGCGGTGCAGGGGCAGCAGATCGCGGGCCTCGGCGTCGCCCCGCAGGCCTTCGGCGAGCTCCAGGCGGTGCCGCGGGCCCAGCTCCCAGGTGTCGGCCCAGTTGCTCAGCGCCTCCGCGCCGCGGTCCTCGGCCAGCAGCGCGAGGGCCGCCGTCTTGCCTCCGGGGGAGGCGGCCAGGGTCGCGGCGGCGTCCGCCCGGCCCCTCAACCTCAGCCAGAGGCGCGCGAGCGGGCCCCGGCCTTCGTCGCCGGCCTTTCGAGCCAGATCGAGCAGCTCAGCCGCCCGGTCCGCGCCCTTGCGGCTGCCCGCGTGCACCGAGGCGGCCTCCGCCAGGCGCGCCGCGCCCGAGCGCCCCTGCACCCGGGCGATCCGCTTGTAGAGCGGGGCGTTCCCCAGGGTCGCACGCCAGCGCTGCTCGCCCGACAGCACCGTGTCGCGGCCGACGAGCTCCGTGACCGCCAGCGCGTGCGCGGGCAGCTCGACCGACCAGCGATCCCCCACCGGGCTCACCGCGGCCAGCAGCGCGCGGCGCTCGGTCAGGAGGTAGCGCATCGGGGCGTCGCAGCGGTCGAGCACGGCCCCCTCGAAGGGGTGCTCGTCCGCGGTGTCCAGCCAGGCGAGCACGGTCTCGCCGGGCTCCAGCGTGCGGGCCAGCCACTCGCGCTCTTCGGGGTTGGCCTTCTGGATGAAGGGGTCGGCCGGCGGCAGCGGTGAGCGCTTCGGGGCCCCGGCGGCCAGGCGCCCCAGGGCGACCGCGAGCTTGACCCGGG
>JAJDAI010000607.1 GCA_029261955.1 Deltaproteobacteria bacterium
TGCGGGCGAGGTCGTCTGGCGCTTCGGTGGCGAGGACGAGCCGGCGCCCCAGGCGGTCGAGTTCACCGCGGTGCTCGACCCCTTCCAGCACACCCTCTTCGGCCTGCAGAGCCGCTACCCCCTCCTGCGGGCCGCGGCGCGCAACGCCTTCGTGGTGGCCCTGCTGCTCGCGGCGCTGCTCGTCTACTGGCTGCGGCGTCAGAGCCTCGATCGGCTCCAGACCCGGAGGCGCGCGAGCGCGCTGGAGGCCGTCGGCGCCCTGGGCCTGGCCATCCTGTTCGCCGACCTCGTGATCGTGCCCACCTGCCTGCTGCTCGTCGGCGGACGCAGCCTCGAGCTGGTCGCATCCAGCTGGGTGCAGACCTTCGCCACCGCGGGCTACGGGGGGCTCGGCATCGCCTGCGCGGTCTTCCTGCTGCGGGACCCGGGCGACACGGCGACCTCGGTGCGCTTCACGCGGCGGCTCGCGGCGCTGCTGTTCAGCGGCTACCTGGCGGTGCGGCTCGGCCAGCCCGTGTGGTGGGCGCAGCTGCTGGTGGGCCTCGTGCTCGCCCCGCTGGTCTTCGATCGGGTCATCGGCACGGTCAAGCCGGCCGAGATCCTCCGGGCCAACGGGGTGGCCGCGAAGATCGTGAAGAACCGCCCCGAGCTGCTCGACCTGCTGATCGGTCGGCTCCAGGCGGAGCGGGCGCGGGCCTCGCTCACCGACTGGCCGAGGCGCGTGGCGACGGGCAAGGCGAGCGCGGGCAGCTACGAGACCGTGACGGGGGAGCTCGACGGCTTCCTCCACGAGCGGCAGGAAGCCTGGAACGCGGCCGGTCGGCGGGTCGGCCTCGGCGAGGGCGCCCCCATCGGCGCCGTGCTCGGCATCGGGCCCATGGCGGAGCCCTGGCGCAACGCGATGACGGCGGTGGCCATCGGCCTGCTGCCCTCGCTGCTGCTCAGCTACGCCACCGGGCGGCGCGAGGCGATGCTCTACCTCGTCTACCTCTTCTTCTTCGGGGGCGCGTTCCGGCTGCTCCGAGGCAACAGCGGGGCGGCGAAGGCCGCGGGCTTCAGCCTGGGCCTCATGGCGGTGCTGGTGCTGCCCGGCATCCTCGCCGCGGTCAGCTACGAGGCTGCGCTCGCCCTGCTGCTGGAGGGCCTGCTGCTCGTGATCCTCGTGACCTTCTGCGGCTGCATGATGGACGTGGCGTCCCTGGGGACCCGCTGGCGCAAGCTGCTGGAGCTCTACGACACCCCGGCGCTGACCGGCGTGGCAGGTGGCGTCGCCACGGCCATCGTGACCGTGCTGACGCGCAACTTCAGCGACCGCTTCGGAGACATCGTGCAGCTGCTCTGGACCAACGGGTCCAACGGCGGCCCGGGGCTCTGAGCTACTGGACCATGAAGGTCGCGGAGGCCGACTGGCCGCCCATGAAGTCGACGCTCCAGGTCCACAGGTCCGCGGTGAGCATGCCCATGGGCTCGGTCTGGCTGAGCGTGCCGCCCTGGGCGATCGTCCAGTCGGTGAGGGCGTCGTCGCAGATCTGACCGGAGCCGCTGCTGGTGCCCGTGAGCGTCCAGGTGTCGAAGAGGCAGCCCGAGGTCGTCGTGAAGTCGACCTCGAAGGGGCAGGTGTTCGTGATCGTCGCCTCGAAGATGAGCGAGTCGCTGGTGGTGTAGGTGGTCATCGGCGTGCCCGAGCCGTTGTCGATGACCAGGCTGACCGCGAAGTCCGAGATGCCGCAGGGGGCGGCGCTGTCGTCGTCGTCGCCGGAGTCGTCGTCGTCCGCGCTGTCGTCGTCGTCCGCGGAGTCGTCGTCGTCGGCCGAGTCGTCGTCGTCGCCGCCGGCGGAGTCGTCGTCGTCCAGCGCCGAGTCGTCGTCGTCGTTGGCCGAGTCGTCGTCGTCCGCGGTGGCGTCGTCGTCGTCCGCGGTGGCGTCGTCGTCGTCCGCAGTCGCGTCGTCGTCGTCGGCCGTGGCGTCGTCGTCATCGGCCGCGGAGTCGTCGTCGTCCGTCGCGGGGCAGCCGAGGAGGAGGAGGGGCAGGAGCAGGAGCAGGAGGCGAAGGGGCATGGTGAATTCCTCGTGATTGAACTCGCCGCCGGTGCAGTGCGCGTGCCAGGGAGCCGGGCGAGGCGCGCGCACCCTGCCAGAGCGGACCGGTCGCCGCGACCCCGCGGCCCCAGGCGGACCCTGCTGGCTGCTGATTGTCCTTCCGCGTGACTCTGCTTTGAGTTACTACTGTCGAATGCTCCGCTGGACCCTTCCCCTCCTGGCCCTCCTGGCGCTCCCGGCCTGCGACACCCAGTGCGTCGGGCCGAACTGCGAGGACGCCGAAGACCCCACCCCCTTCGAGCCCTCGGACGACGACGACGCCACGGCGTCCGACGACGACGACTCGACCCCGGACGAGCCCCCGCCCGAGGTGGTCACCCAGCGCTCCTGCGATGCGGTCCTGCGCTACCGGCCGACGATCCCGGTCAACGACGTGGCCATCGCGGGCGAGTTCAACGGCTGGGTGCCGGCCCCCATGGAGGGCCCCGACGCCGAGGGCCTGTTCACGGCGACGATCCCGGACCTGGGCGCCGGCAACTACGCCTACAAGTACCTGCACAACGGCGAGTGGGAGGGCGCTCCGCCCGCCGGCGCCTGGGCGAAGTGGCTCGACGGCACCGAGAACCGCAAGCTGCCGCACGGCGACTGCCAGGTCCCCCTGCTCCAGACGGTGGACGCCTCGGCCGACAGCGACTCGGTGCACGCGCTCGTGCAGTTCGCGCGGGCGGCGGACGGCAGCGCGATCGACCCGGCCTCGGTGAGCGTGACGGTCGGCGACCAGGGCGTCACAGCGGAGGTCGACGCGGAGTCGGGCGAGATCACGATCGACGCGACGGGCCTCGCGCCGGGCAAGCACTCGGTGCGGGTCTGGGCGGCAGACGCGGCAGGCCGGCGGGTCGAGAACGAGCCCCTGTGGGTCCCGCTCTGGGTGGAGCCCGAGCCCTTCGAGTGGGACGACGGCCTGATCTACTTCGCCTTCGTCGACCGCTTCCGGAACGGCGACGGGCGCAACGACCTCGAGCCCTGGATCGAGTGGACCGAAGACCGCGCCAACTACGCCGGCGGCGACCTGCTCGGCGTGCAGCAGTCCATCGAAGAGGGCTACCTCGAGGCCCTGGGCGCCAACATCCTCTGGCTCACGCCCGTCTACGAGAACCCCAACTCGCCCTGGCTCGCCGCGGACGGCGTGCACAACTTCACCGGCTTCCACGGCTACTGGCCGGTCAGCGCGACCGGCATTGAGACCCGCCTGGGCGACCCCGAGCTCATCGGGGCGGACCGCCTGCACGCGGTCATCGACGCGGCACACCAGCGCGGCATCCGGGTGATGTTCGACCTCGTGCTGAACCACATCCACCAGGACCACGACTACATGGCCTCGAACCCCGAGTGGTTCGGCGGCGGCTGCGTCTGCGGCTCCGAGGGCTGCGGCTGGGACGAGCGCACCCTGGATTGCTGGTTCACCGACTACCTGCCCGACCTGAACTACCGGAACCACGACATCGTCGAGCGCGTGCTCGCCGACACCCTGGAGCTGATCGAGTCCTACGACGTCGACGCCGTGCGGGTGGACGCCGCGAAGCACATGGACCACGTGATCATGCGCGGGCTCAAGAAGGCGCTGGTCAGCCAGCACGAGCGTGGCGGCGGCGCCGGGTTCTACGTGGTGGGCGAGACCTTCACGGGCACCGACGGCCACGGCGAGATCATGAACTACGTCAGCGCCGACGAGCTCGACGGCCAGTTCGACTTCCCGCTCTTCTGGTCCATCCGCGAGGTCTTCGCGCACGGCGGCTCATTCCAGATGCTCGAGGGCGCGGTCGCGACCGGCGCCAGCGCCTACGGCAGCGGGCTGATGTCCCCCTTCCTGGGCAACCACGACATCCCGCGCTTCGCCACAGAGGCGGCCGGCAACGACGACGGCGCCTGGGGCTTCACCGAGGACTGGATGGCCGGCGGCGGCGAGTCGGTGACCCAGTGGGACCTCATCAACCGCGCGTCCATGGGCCTGGCCTTCACGATGACCCAGCCGGGCGTGCCGCTGCTGTACTACGGCGACGAGATCGGGCTGGCCGGCGCGGCGGATCCCGACAACCGCCGGATGATGAACTTCGAGCCCTTCCTCAGCGCGAACCAGCGCGAGCTGCTGAGCCGGGTCCAGGCGATCGGGGCGGCACGGAAGAGCAGCAAGGCCCTGCGCGCGGGCGCGCGCCAGCAGCTCTGGGTCGACGACGACCTCCTGGTCTACGCGCTGCGCCACGGCAACGAGATCGCGATCGTCGCGCTCAACAAGGCGTGGACGGAGCGGCAGGCGGCGGTCGACGTGTCGGGCTTGTTCGACGACGGCACCACCGTGCAGGACGCGATTCACCCCGATCGGCAGCTGA
>JAJDAI010000608.1 GCA_029261955.1 Deltaproteobacteria bacterium
GGTGTCGGCGTCCTGGAGGTAGCGACCGGTGGCCGGGTCCAGGGTGAAGGTGGCGTCGCCGCAGTAGCCCAGGGCCGAGACCGTCTGCTCGCAGCCGGCGCCCTCGATGCAGGCGGTGGCTTCGTCCAGCAGCACCGCGCAGCCGTCGCCCAGCTCCTCGGCCGTGGCCGCGCCGTCGCAGGCGTCGTCCACGCACTCCAGGGTGGCCTCGTAGAGGCCGAGCTCGTTCCCGAAGCCGTCCTGGAAGACCGCCTCGGAGGTGGCCCGGGCCTCGTCCAGCACGCGGAAGAAGTCGAGGGAGGCGACCAGGAAGGCGTCGATGTCGTTGGCGGCGCCGCCGCCGGCTGCGACGACCGCCAGGTTGGTGGCGGCGTCGCCGTCCAGATCGAAGTTGACGTCCACCAGCACCGAGCCGGTGGAGAGCGCCGGCTTGATCCAGTCGTCGGCGAAGTCGTCGGCGCCCGCCCCGCTCGGGGTGACCCAGCCGCCGGCCGGCATGTCCGTGCCGTCGACGTTGCTCTGGTCGAGCACCGTCCACGTGTCGAGGATGTCCAGCGTCAGCGCGTCGAGGTCGCTGGCGAGGTCCACCGTCTCCCGCCAGCTGGTCGAGTAGGTGAGCTCGCCCCCGGGGAAGTTGTTCGCGATGAAGAGGTCGAGGTGGGCGCGCAGGTCGTCCAGCTCGCTGGGCGACGGGGTGGCGTCGTCGTCGTCCCCGCTGTCGTCGTCGTCGGCGCTGTCGTCGTCGTCGACGGCGTCGTCATCGTCCACCGCGTCGTCGTCGTCGGCGCTGTCGTCGTCATCGACGGCGTCGTCGTCGTCTACCGCGTCGTCGTCGTCACTCGCGACGTCGTCGTCGTCGGACGAGTCGTCGTCGTCGGCGTCGTCGGGGCAGGCCGAGAACAGGGTGAGCGAACACAGAAGCAGGGCGAAGAGCAACAAACGGCGCATGAGCGGCCTCCCGAAGAGGAGAAGCTAGCGCCTTCGCGCGTGCGACGCGCGGGTTGTTGGCGATCCGCGTGGGGGCCGGCTCAGACCGTGGTCAGGTTCTCGCTCTTCTCGAGCACCTCGAGCACCGCCGAATAGCGGCCGAAGGGCGGGAAGATGTAGGCCCCGGACACCTGCTCGAAGCTGCGGGCGTGGCGCAGGGCCTCGGCCGCGATCGCGATGCCTTCGCGCCGCTGCGACGCCCGGTCGGACGCGCTGTGCATGCGGCTTCGGATGGGCTCGGGGATCTGCATGCCCGGGACTTCGTTGTGCAGGAAGTCGGCGTTGCGCGCCGAGGCCAGCGGCAGGATGCCCACGAAGAAGGGGATGCGCGGCAGCGTCTCGATCCGGCCCAGGAACTGCTCCAGCAGCATCGGGTCGTAGAGCGGCTGGCTGAACACGAACTCGGCGCCCGCTTCGAGCTTGCGGCGGAACTTGTCCACCTCCTTGTCCAGGGGCTCGTAGCCGGGGTTGCAGCCGCAGCCGATCACGAAGCGCGTCTGGTCACCGATGGGGTCGCCCGCGAAGTCGAGGCCGCGGTTCAGGTTCTTGACCGCGCGGACCAGCTCGACCGAGTCCAGGTCGAACACGCCGGTCGCGTCCGGGTAGTTGCCCATCTTGGGCGGGTCGCCCGTGACGCAGAGGATGTTGTGGATGCCGAGCGCGTGCGCGCCCAGCAGGTCCATCTGCATGCCGAGCAGGTTCCGGTCGCGGCAGCAGAAGTGAACGACCACGTCGATGTCGACCTTCTCCTTGACCCGCAGGGCCAGGGCGAGGGCGGACATGCGGGCGGTCGCGCGGGGACCGTCGGCGATGTTGATGGCCTGGATGCCGGCGTCGGCGAGCAGCGCGGCCCCTTCGACGCAGCGCGCCGGATCGAGGCCGCGGGGCGCGTCCAGCTCGACGCTGACCGCGAACTCCCGGCCGATGCGGCCGCCCCAGCGGCTGCGGTCCTCGCGCGGCATGGGCTCCAGGGCCTGCACCTTGACGCCTGGCTTGGCCTTGACCTCCACGCGGCGCCGGCTGGGGATGACGGACGCCAGGAAGGAGCGCATCTCCTTGACCATGTCCGGCGTGGTGCCGCAGCAGCCGCCGACCACGCGCACGCCGTTCTGCACGAAGCGGCGGGCGTACTCGGCCAGGTACTCGGGGCTCGCCAGGTAGAGGGTGCGGCCGTCCACCTGCTCGGGCTGGCCCGCGTTGGGCATGGCCGACAGCGGCAGGCCGGCGACGGAGCCCATGCGCTCGACCAGCTCCAGCATCACGGCGGGGCCGTTGACGCAGTTGGTGCCGATGACGTCGACGGGCAGCGTGCCGATCTTGCGCGCGACCTCTTCGGGGTTGGGCCCCACGAAGTAGTGGCGCATCTGCTTGAAGGCGAAGGACGCCGAGATCGGGATGTCGGCGCTCACGGAGCGCACGGCGTGGATCGCCTCCTCCAGCATGCTCAGCTGGTGGAAGGTCTCGAGCAGGATGACGTCGACGCCCTCGTCGATGAGCAGCTCGGCCTGCTCGCGGTAGGCCTCCCGGGCGCTGGCGCCGGAGAGCGGGCCGGCAGGCTGGATGCGCAGGGGCAGGGGGCCCATGGACCCGCCCACGAACTGCCCGCTCGTCGCCGCCGCCCGCGCCAGCCTCACGCCGGCGCGGTTGATGTCGCTCAGCTTGTCCTCGAGCCCGTGCTTGGCGAGGCGGATGCGCTGCGCGCCGTAGGTGTTGGTCGTGAGGATGTCGGCGCCCGCGGCGGCGTAGTCCCGGTGGATCTCCTCGATGAACTCACCCCGGTCGAGGTTCAACGCGTCGTAGCAGCGGTTGATGAACACGCCGCGGCGGTAGATCTCGGTGCCCATGGCGCCGTCGGCCAGGAGGACGCGGCTGTGCAGGGCTTCGCGGAAGGTCTCGGTCATGGGCTCGCCGGAGAAGGTAGGGCGGCATGGTACCGATGACACCCCTCCGATGCGATTCGGGGGCCTGGGTGCTGCCCGGGGGCCAGAACGACAGCGCCCCCCGACCCGGAGGTCGGAGGGCGCGTCGAATTCTCAGCTGGGCCTGGAGGGGCTACCAGCGGCCTCCGCCGCCGCCGCCGTCGCCGCCGCCGCCGTAGCCGCCACGACCGCCGCCGCCGCCGCCACCGCGGCTACGCTCCTGGGCCTCGTTGACGCGGATGGTCCGGCCGTCGAGGTTGGCGTCGTTCATCTCGTTGACAGCGTTCGCCGCCTCGTCGTCCGACGAGAAGGTCACGAAGCCGAAGCCACGCGAACGACCGGTCTCGCGGTCGGTGATGACCTTGGCGTCCGTGACGGTGCCAAAGGCCTCGAAGGCGTTGCGGAGGGAGTCATCGGTCGTGGCCCACGCGAGGCCGCCGACGAAAAGCTTGTTGCCCATATCTCTACTCGATTCGAATGGTCCGATCCAAAGATCGTCGGACCCATGTGTCGCGGACGGGAATGCCCGCATCTCGAGGAAGCCGAGGCCTCCTCCGGCCGGTCGCCACGCCTTTCGCGGTCGTCCTTCCGTCTCTTGAGGGCTGACTACAGGAGCCCCCTCGCCTTGTAAAGCAAGATCGCGATCGGTCCGCGCTTCCCCTCCACGACGACCGATCGCGATCGCGAGCCGTCCTCCGCGGCGAGTCCGGCCTTGCTTGACCGCTCCGGGTGGGTGGGATACGCAGAAGGGGTGTCTGCCGACGATGAGGCCCTGCCGGAGCGAGTCGCCGGCTACCGCGTGATCTCCGAGCTCGGCCGGGGCTCGTTCTCGCGTGTCTACCGGGTCGAGCGCGAGGGAGGCACCGGCTTCTCGAAGGAGCTGGCCGTCAAGGTGCTCGCGCCGGGGGTCGCGGCCACCGACGACATGAACCAGATGCTCATCGACGAGGCGCGGCTGACCTCCCAGCTGCACCACCGCAACATCGCGGCCGTCCACGAGTTCGGCCTGCACGAGGGCCGCTACTACCTGGTCCTGGACTGGATCGAGGGCCTCGATCTGCGGCGCCTGCTGCGCCGGCTTCGCGCGCGCGGCTTGTGGCTGCCCGTGTCGGCCGGGGTCGAGATCGCGATCCAGGTCCTCGACGGCCTGCACCACGCCCACGAGCGGGTGGACGACGAGGGCACGCCGCTGGGCATCGTGCACCGGGACATCAACCCCGGGAACGTCCTGGTGAGCGCGGGCGGCTGCGTCGCGCTGAGCGACTTCGGCCTCGCCCGCACGCGGCAGGGAGAGGACACCGACTCGGGCATCACGCGCGGCACCGCCCGCTTCATGAGCCCCGAGCAGGCCCTCGGCACGGCGATCGACGGCCGCTCGGACCAGTTCTCCGTCGGCAGCCTGCTCTACATCATGCTCGCGGGGCGCTTGCCCTTTCCGGGGCGCAACGACCTCGAGGTCATGCGCGCCGTCGCCCGCGCCCAGTTCCGGCCCGTGCAGCTCGGGCGCCCGCTCATCCCCGACGCCGTGGCCCGCGTGGTGCACCGCCTGATGGCGCCTTCACCCGACTCCCGCTACCGCAGCGCCCGCGCGGCGGCGATGGCCCTGGCCGAAGCGAGCCACAACTCGGGGGCCGACCGCTCCGCCCGCGAGCTGGGGCTGCTGGTGCGCAAGGCCTCTGAGTCCGTCGAAGAACAGACGAGCGAGTTCGACGGCCCCGGCTTCCGCCTGGATGCGTCCGTGCCCCAGGCCCGGATCTCCGGCGAGCAGGTGCGGCCGGTCGACGGTGAGGATCCCGAGGACTGAGCACCCGGGAGCGGGCTCAGCCGAGGTGGTAGAGCGCCCAGGCGAGCACGCCGATGGCGGCCGCCAGCAGCAGGGACCAGCCGACCCAGGCGTGGGGCTCGGGCGGTCGGCGCGCGGGGGCCCGGCGGATGCGCTGCATCGACACGGGGCCGCGGGGCGGCAGCGGCGGGATCGTCGTGTCGAGCGCGGCCGCGCGCCTGGCCTCCGTCTGGCCGTCCCAGGGGGCCGGCAGCTTCGGCAGCACGGGCTCCGCTTCAGCCTCGGGCTCCGCCTCCGGCGGCGTCGGGGTCCGGTAGGAGTCGTCGGGGCTGATGGCGCCGCCGATGCGCTGTGGACCGCGGCGCGCCTCCAGCTTGCTGAGGTCCAGCAGGGGCTTGCCGCTGCCCGGGGTCGTCGGTCCGAGTCGGATCCGCACCGGGTCCACGGTCCCGCCGTGCGCACCGGGGTCGGGAAAGGCTGTCTCCATCAAGCGCGACAGGGCGCTGGCGCCGTGGCTGGCGTGCTGGCTGCGCAGCCAGGCCAACAGGTCGTCCTGGAAGGCACGTGCGCTCGGGTAGCGCTCCTCGGGATCCGTCGCGATCGCCCGCCGCACGATGGCGCAGATCGCGGGATCGAGGTCACCGCGCAGGCGGTCGGGGGAGGCGGGCACCTCCTCCTGGATCGCCTTGATGGTTAGGTAGTCGTCTTCGTCGGCGAAGGGGTGGTGGGCCGTGAGGCACTCGTAGAGCACCACGCCGAGCGAGAAGATGTCCGAGCGCCCGTCCACCGGCTGGCAGAGCGTCTGCTCCGGCGACATGTAGGGGAAGGTGCCGCGCAGGATCCCGTGCGCCGTCTTGAGCTCGCGGTGGTGCCCGGCCGCGACGCCGAAGTCGGTGATCTTCACCTCGCCGTCCCAGGACAGCAGGACGTTCGCGGGGTTGATGTCCCGGTGCACGACGCCGAGCGGCGAGCCG
>JAJDAI010000609.1 GCA_029261955.1 Deltaproteobacteria bacterium
ACCATGGGTTCCATCTCCGCTGTGATGAGGTAGCCGTTGTCGTTCAGCCAGCTGATCAGCGCTTCGGGCTCCGCCGCCGTCAGAAGGACAGGCTGGAACGGGCCGACACCGGGCAACTCCTCGACCTCCAGGGGGCCCCCGGGGGTGGAGATGAGTAGGACATCGCTGCTCAGGGGCGCCGGATCCAGCCGTCGGCACTCCGTCGGGGGCGGAACGATCCGCGGTTGGGTCGCGTCATCGAGGAGCAGCAGCGTGCTCCGCGGCACCTCGACGCTGAGGTCGTCCCCGTCCATCTGGGCCGGCACCGGCACCACCCAGGAGAAGTCCGCCGGGTCCCCCGCGTAGCGGATCTCCACGGTCGTCGTGATCGTCCCGTCGTCGTGGACCTGGAAGAGGATCCGTTCGGCGTTCTGCGCCACGGGGACGAGGCTCACCGAAGAGCAGAAGAGCCCGCCGCAGGCCAGGGCCGAGCTCGGAAGCAGGAAGGCGAGCAGCAGGGAAAGCGTGCGGAAGAGCATGTCGGTCTCACCTCCACGGGACTCAGGTGCCCGGGTGGCCGCGGTTCCCCAAGGTCCGCAGCTCTCGTTGCGTGTCGTCGGTGGAGCTGGGGGGCTGCAACCTTGCCGATCGCCAATGCTGACACCGAAGTCCCTCGATCCTCGCTGGACTGCCGGACTTGAACCGGCGAGACGCAGCTGGGCGAAAAGATCGGCCCAGACTGGAGGCGCCCCAAGGGGGCGGGGATCTCGGCCTGCATGGCGGCCCCTGGACGGGGACCCTGCCGGCTCGGCGCGCCGACGGTGGTCGCACGCAGCAGGCAGCCGGGGGTACAAAGGCCCCATGACCGGACTCAAGAGCGCCTTCGTGGAGGCCGCGGGGCTCAAACTGCACTACCTCGAAGCGGGGGAGGGCGAGCCCGTGCTGTTGCTGCACGGCTGGCCGACCTCGTCGTTTCTGTGGCGCAACGTGATGCCGGCGATCGCCGAGCACCGGCGCGTGATCGCGCTGGACCTGCCGGGCTTCGGCCGCTCTGACAAGCCGCTCGACGCCAGCTACTCCTTTCGCTTCTTCAACCGGGCGATCGACGGCTTCCTGGACGCGCTGGGCATCGAGCGCCTCGGCCTCGCCGTGCACGACCTGGGCGGGCCGGTGGGGCTGCACTGGGCCTCGCAGCAGCCGGCGGGCCGGGTCGAGCGCCTGGCGCTGCTCAACACCCTCGTCTACCCGAGGCCCTCCTGGGCCGTGATCGCCTTCGTGACCGCCTGCTGGACGCCCGGCTTGCGCGCGCTGCTCACGTCGGAGTGGGGCCTGAAGACCTCGATGCGGATCGGTGTCTCCGATCCCGCCCGCCTCGCGCCGGACACGCTGGAGGGGACCTGCGCGCCCTTCGCCGACTCCGCCTCCCGCAAGGCGCTGCTGCGCGCCGGGCGCGGACTCAGCCCCAAGGGCACGGTCGAGCTGTCGAAGTGGCTGGCGACGGCGACGATGCCCGTGCGCGTGGTCTACGGCGCGAAGGACCGGATCCTGCCGGACATCGAGCGCACCGTGGCCCGGGTCCAGAAGGACCTGCCCCACGCCGAGGTCACGCGGATCGCCGCGTGCGGGCACTTCCTTCAGGAGGACCGCCCGGAGGAGGTCGCCGAGGCCCTGGCGGCGTTCTTTCGCTGAGGCCGAGGGCGAGGGCGGGGCGCAGCCCACCCTCCGGGGGCTCAGGCGGCGACCCGGCTGGCCCTGCGGCGTCGCAGCGGGCAGCATCGGGGGACCATGGATCCGGCTCCCCATCCGCGCCGCAGAGCCCTGGGCTTCCTCGCGGTCGTCGTCCTCGGACTGCTGATCGTCACGCTGGCGCCGATCAACGAGGGGCTGCACAGGCTCCTCGAGGCTGCCCTGCCGGTGATGACGGCCCATCCGGTCCTCGGCCCGATCCTCTTCGCGGTGCTCTCGGCGTTCTCGGCGATGCTCGCCTTCGTCTCCAGCGCGGCGATCGTCCCGGTCGCCGTCTTCGTCTGGGGTCGTTGGGCCACCGGGCTGCTGCTCTGGGTCGCGTGGATCGGGGGGGGGGCCTGCTCGTGGGCGGTGGGCAAGACGCTCGGCCGTCGCATCGCGGCGCGCGTCGTGTCGTCGGAGCGGCTCGACTACTACGCCTCCCGTCTCGACCGCGGCACGGGCTTCGCCACCGTGCTGCTCTTCCAGCTGGCCGTGCCCTCCGAGGTGCCCGGCTACGTCCTGGGCACGGTCGGCTACCCCTTCTGGCGCTACCTGCTCGCCCTCGCCCTGGCCGAGCTGCCCTTCGCGGTGGGCGCCGTCACGCTCGGCCACGGCCTCGTCGAGGGCCAGCGGGGCTGGCTGATCACGGTCGGCCTCGCCGGAGCGGCGCTGTCTGTGCTGGCTTTGACCTTCTTGCGCCGGAGGATGGAGGACAAGGCCGAGTAGCCGGGGCCCTGCAGGTGTCTCGGACGGTCCGAAGGGCTTCGTCGTCTCTCATCTTTCCGGGCACCTCAGCGCCCTCCGATCTCTGAGTCCAGGTGGCCCTCCGACCGGTCTACCCGGGCGAGAAGAGCCGCTTGAACTGACGCGGCGCCCGCCGACGACGGGTGCAGCGCGTCTCCTCGTCGAGAAACGAGATGCTGATCGCCCGCCGCGGCGAGTCCGTGCGGTTGCGGCCCGTGCGGTGCCACGTGTGGTTGTGCACCAGGATGCTCTCCCCCCGCCGCGCTGGCAGCGAGGTCTTGACGGCCTCGGCGTCAGCCGCCTTCAGGCACGCGTCGGTGATGGTGCCCCCCGCGGGCGTGGCCAGGCCTCCGCGGTGGCTGCCGGGCACCACCTCGAGGCAGCCCGCTTCGGGCGGGGCGTCGTCGAGCGCGGTCCAGATCTGGAGGAAGGGCGGCCGGTCCAGCCCCCAGAACACGCCGTCGTCCTGGTGCCACGGCACGGCCATGCCGACCCCGGGCGCCTTGTTCCAGAGCACCGACCGGTACAGGTAGACGGTCTCTCCCAGCAGGCGTCGGGTGATGCGTTCGAACAGCGGATTCTCGATGAAGCTCGCGAACAGCGGGTCGAGCTCGAGCTTCTCCAGCTTGCGGTAGCGCTCGGACGGCCCGACCCAGCCGGCGTTGAACCGCAGGTCCTCGTACCGGCCCGTAGGCGAGTCGTGCTGGAAGAACATCCCCGGAACCGGGTGCTCGCCCTGCATCAGGGCCTGGGCGCGGTCGGCGAGGCGGCAGGCGGATCCCTCGGTGAGCACGGGCCCCAGGCGCGCGAATCCGTGAGTCTGGAAGTGGGCGATGGGGCCGTCGAGATCGAGGTGCTCGGTCTGGGGCAGCAGCTTCACGGCGCGTGGTCGTCGGTCTTCACCGACGCAGCGTGGTCGACGCCCGCGAACTCGTCCAGGGGAACGGCGGGGGTCGAGGTCGAACGGCGCGGGGCCCTGTGGACGGGGGTCATCGTGGCCCCTCCAAGAAGAGCGCGTGGACCGCGAACCGCGATGGGGCAGGCGAGGGGTGCGAGTCAGCCCCCGGGCTTGCGCGCCACCAGGAACGAGATGCTCCGCTCCGCGCCGACGTCCGGCTCCTCCACGTCGACGAAGCCGGCAGCCTCGATCTCGGCGCGCAGCTCCGCCCGGGAGATCAGGGCCACCACCCGGGGCGCCTTGCCCAGCCACCGCATCACCGCCAGCAGCGGACGGAAGGGCACCCAGGACTCACCCAGGCAGACCGTCGACGCCACGAAGAAGCCGCCGGGCTTGAGCAGCTCGAAGGCGCGGGCGAGCGCCGCCTCCCGGTCGTCGAGCAGGTGGAGGATGCTGTAGGCGCAGAAGCCGTCGACGCTGCCGGGCTCCACGGCCTCGAACGACCGGTCGAAGGGCCCGACGTGGAAGGTGACGTTGTCCACCCCCGCGGCCTCGGCCTTGCCCCGGGCGATGCCGACCATCGCGTCCGAGATGTCGAGTCCGTGGATCTGCGCGGCGTGGGGCGCCAGGCGGAGCGCGAGCGAACCCGTGCCGCAGCCGATCTCCATCAGGGTGTGGTCGGGCTGCATGAGCCCCGTCGTGATCGCGATCTTGCGCTCGAAGGCGTCGGGGTTGCCGACGGGCTGGGCGGCGTACTTCTCGGCCAGGCCGTTCCAGAAGGCAGCGTCGGTGGTCATGGGGAGGTCCTCCAGGCTCGATGCCCCGGTCGTTCGGGGCGAGATGAGTGTCCGCTTTTTGGGCGACCGCCGCGAGGGCGCAGCGGCGAGCGGTCGGACCGGGTGCTTGAACGGTCGGTGGGCGCCGCGAACGGTCCCGCCCTCAGCGCGTCCCGCCGCCCCACATCGATCCGCGACGACACGGACGAGGGGGTCGACAACAACGGCGACGTGCTCAACCTGACGCAGTCCTGCGGTGGACCGCAGAGCGGCCAGGCTCTAGCTGACGGCGCCCAGGCTCACGCTGTCCGGCGTCTCCGCACGGCTGGGGATCCAGTCGTCGTCGGGGCCCTCTTCGGGCAGGACCAGCGGGGCGCCCGTGTAGTGGGTGCGCACACCGGGCCACCCGTAGGTGCGCCACAGGTAGGCCGGCAGCGAGGCCTGTTCGAGGGCCGGGTGGATGTGGGGTGCCACCACGCGCGCGTGTTCGGCTGGCAGCAGCGACCAGTGCATGCGCGGCTTCAGGTGGTGGATCGTGT
>JAJDAI010000610.1 GCA_029261955.1 Deltaproteobacteria bacterium
GACGCTCGCGCGCGAGTCCCGGGAGTCCGGCACCCCCTGCCGCCTGATGAGCGTCGACAAGGACCTCTGCCAGCTCGTGATCGACGACGATCCCGCGGTCGTGGTCGAGGACCCGCACCGCGGCGTCGTCTACGACAGCGTCGGGGTGAAGATGCGCATGGGGGTCCGCCCCGACCAGGTGGTGGACTACCTGAGCCTGGTGGGCGACAGCTCGGACAACGTGCCCGGCGTGCCCGGGGTCGGGGCGAAGACCGCGCAGGCGCTGCTCGCTGCCTTCGAGTCCCTCGACGACATCTACGCGAACCTGCCGCGCGTGGCGGACCTCAGCGTGCGCGGGGCGAGCAAGCTGGGCGCGAAGCTGGAGGCGGGCCGGGCCGAGGCGGAGCTGGCGCGCTCCCTGGTCGAGCTGCGCGACGACGTGGAGCTGGGCTGGCAGGGGCCCCTGCTCGACGCGACGACGTGGGGCGGGACCCTGGACGACGAAGCCGACCGCTTCTTCGAGTCGATGGGCTTGCTGGCGCCGCTGCGGGCGATGCGGGCGATGACGCTCTGAGCTTCAGAGCCGCTGCGACGCCACGAAGGCCCGCAGCAGCGCGCTCTTGACCCCCTGGGCGTCGGGGTAGCGCTCGCGGGGGTTCTTCGCGAGCAGGCGCAGGATGATCTCCTCCACCTCGCGCGGGATCCTCGGGTCCACGTCGCGGGGCGGGATCGGCTCCTCGGAGAGGTGGTTGAGCAGCAGCGGCATGAGGTCTTCGTCTTCGAAGACCGGGCTGCCCGTGAAGACCTCGTACATCACCGCGCCGAGCGAGTAGAGGTCCGCCGCCAGGGTGATCTCGGCGTTGCCCTGGATCTGCTCGGGGCTCATGTAGCGCGGCGTGCCGACCCGGACGCCAGTGATGCTGATCGACGAGCTGTCGACCGCCTTCGCGACGCCGAAGTCCATGACCTTCAGCCGGCGGCCGCCGGCCATGACGAACAGGTTCGCCGGCTTCACGTCGCGGTGGATGATCCCTTCCTCGTGCGCGTGGTTCAGGCCGTCGCAGGCCTGCATCATCAGCTGCAGCGCCACGGCGAAGTCCACGATGCCCGACTGGGAGCGGCAGAAGCTGGACAGGTCCTCGCCCTCGAGGAGCTCCATCGTGATGTAGCGCGCGCCGCGCCAGGTCCCGAAGTCGTAGGTGCGCACGATGTTCGGGTGCACCAGGCGGCGGTGGATCTTCATCTCGCGGCGGAAGCGGCGCAGGCGGACCTGGTCGTCGACCACGACGCGGAAGAGCTTCAGCGCCACGTCCTCCTGCAGCTCCCGGTCGAAGACCCGGTAGACCGTGGCCATGCCGCCGACGCCGAGCTTGGACTCGACCACGAAGCGGTCGCTGATGACGACGCCCTTCTTGATCAGGCCGTCGTCGAAGTCGCCCTCGGAGTCCGTATCCGACCAGGAGCCCTCGCTCTGGTCCAGGTCGGAGACGACCCGGGCTGAACCGCTCTGGCCACCCTCCTGGTAGCCGCGCTGGGGGGTCACGGCGACGAGGGGCCCGTCGCGCACCTCGCGGATCCGGGGCATGTCCAGAGAGGGGGCGGGCGGCGCGTTCTCGCCCGTTGGGAACTCGCCCGAGACCTTCTCGATGGCCTCGTCCGAGGGCCGCGCGGTCCGGAGGGAGTCGCTGCGGTAGAGCCGGTCGAAGTCGACGCCCGGCGCGGTCTGCGTGGCATCCCCTCGCGGTCGGGAGCGGCGGACCACAGCCTGCTTGATCGTCGGGACCTGCTCGCCGCTGTCCTCGCGGGCGGGCGGGCTCTGCTCCTCCTGGGCGAGCACGCTCTGGAACTCGAGCCGCGGGTCGCTGTGCTCCAGCGCCGCGGGCGTGGCGGGGCTGGTGGCGTGGGTGGCGGCGGCGCGCTCCTCGACGAAGCGGGCGGTCAACTCCTCGCGCGAGTGCAGCGGGAAGACGATGCCCTCCGGCCAGGGGGACTCGCTGATGCCCTCCCCCCGCATCGCGGCGACGGCCTCCGACTTCAGCCCCGCGCGCATGAGCAGGTTGGCGGCCTTGCTGCGCTCACCGAGGTTCACCAGCAGCCCGACGGCCTCGCGGCGGGCCCCCCCGCGGGCGAAGCACAGCGCGGCGTCCAGGCAGCGGCGGCGCCCATCGGCCGGCAGGTAGCGGATCGGGGTGGGCTTGTCGGACAGGTTGAGCAGGAGAACCAGGCCCGCCTCGTGGAAGCGACTCATGTGGCTCAGGATGCGGGCGGCGTCGGACCAGGAGCCAACGAGCATGTACTCGGCCAGCGCGTCGAGCAGACGGTGGCCCTTCTCCAGCTGACGAGCCTGCGCAAGGCGCCCTTGCCCTCTGGAGTCGCTGTTGTGCTGCCCGTCTCGGCTGCCCACCATCCCCGGTCCGCCCCCCCGTCGCTCCACACAAGCCGTGAGCGATCAGAATAACAGAGGACCTGGACGCCGAACCCAGGCGCTGTCGGCTCAGATCTGGATCGCGCTCGTCCCGCGGTTCTCCTGGCCGTCGTCGACGAAGAGGAGCCAGGCGCCCGCATCCAAGGCGCCCAGGTCGATGCTGAGCCCGGTGCCGACGTCGCTGATCTCACCGATCACGAGCGGCAGGGCGATCGCGTCACCGCCGCCCTCGGGCTCCGCCCAGGCGGTGATCTCGGCGTCGAGCGGCATGAGTGGCGTGGGCGTGTTCGGGGCCGAGCTGTAGTGCAGCAGGCGGTAGCCGCGGGGCGCGGGGGCGTAGGCGGCGGTGCCCACGAAGGAGCTGCCGTCCACGGCGCCGCTCAGCGTGACGGCCGCGGGCGCGACCTCGAAGGGCGCCGAGCTCACCTCCCAGGGCGTCGTGTCGAAGGGGTAGTCCGAATCGGCGGGGTCCCGGGCCTCGCCGCGGGCGACCAGG
>JAJDAI010000062.1 GCA_029261955.1 Deltaproteobacteria bacterium
GATCGCGGACGCCACGGTGGCCCAGCGCCTCGCGGCGGGCGGCCCCCTGCGCAAGGCGGACCTGGTCTCGGTGATGGACAAGCTGCCCCGGCTGCTGCCCGGTGACACCCTGGTGCTCCAGGCGCCCGATGGCCTTCGCGCGCTCGCCGTCGTGAAGGCGGCCTGCGCCACCGACTCGCTGGGTCGGCGCGAAGACGGCGCGATCGTCCTCGAAGTCGAGCGCATGCTGCGTTGAGCCGCTTCGCTTCGACCCCTTGACCTCGCGCGCCCAAGGCTTTACCCTCCGCGCGCCGGGTGCCTGGAGCTCTCTTCCACGCACCCCGCCCCCAAACCATCTGCGGTGATCGACACCCTGGGCTGGGTCCCAGGAACGGCACTGACGGAGACGACATGACCCCCGAGCGCAAGCAGGAACTGATTACGGAATTCGCCGCCCATGAGGGCGACACGGGCTCGCCCGAAGTGCAGATCGCCATCCTCACGGAGCGCATCACGCACCTGACGAACCACTTCCGCACCCACCACAAGGACCACGCCTCCCGGCGCGGCCTGCTGCAGCTGGTGTCTCGCCGACGCGGCCTGCTCGACTACCTGAAGCGCACCGAGTTCTCGCGCTACAAGTCGATCATCGGCGCCCTCGGCATCCGCAAGTAATTCGCTCCGAAGGCCCGCCACGCGCGGGCCTTCTTCGTAGGTGGGCATTCGCTCACCGGGGCCCCGACCCGGGGCTCGATACTCGGTGCGAGCGGTCTCCCCCGGAACGGGGTGGAGGCCTCCCGCGACCCCCCGCAGTACAGGGTGACCCGCGCGCTGGTGATCAGCTCGGGTGCTGCAGGGGATTCAACAAACGCCGTCTCCGCTATTGGAGCGCGCAGGACTGACCTGCGCATGGGATGGCCGATCACCTAACAAGAAGGAATGCCATTCATGGCTCACGTCATCAAGTCCGCCCAGGTGGGCGACAAGACCATCACCATCGAGACCGGCAAGATCGCCAAGCAGGCGGGCGGATCGGTCATGATCAGCCAGGGCGAGTCCGTCGTCCTCGTCGCGTGCACCGGCGCTGCCAAGGGCCGCCCCGGCACCGATTTCCTGCCGCTGACCTGCGAGTACCGCCCCATGGCGTACGCCGCCGGCATGATCCCCGGCGGGTACTTCAAGCGGGAGAGCCGTCCCGGGCCGAAGAGCATCCTCGTCGCCCGCATGATGGACCGCCCCTGCCGCCCGCTCTTCCCGAAGAACTGGCGCGCTGAAATCCAGCTGCTCAGCTACCCCATCTCGCACGACGGCCAGAACAACACCGACGTGCTGGCGCTGACCGGCGCCTCGGCTGCGGCCTGCATCTCCGACCTGCCGTTCGACGGCCCGGTCGCGGGCATCCGCGTCGGCCGCATCGACGGCGAGTGGATCGCCAACCCGACCAAGGACGAGCTCGCCAAGTCGGACTTCGACATGATCGTCGCGACCACCAAGGACGCGATCACGATGGTCGAAGGCGGCATGATTCAGGCCAAGGAAGCCGACATCGTGGCCGGCCTGGACTTCGCGTTCAAGGCCGCCCAGCCGCTCATCCAGCTCCAGCTCGACCTGATGGCCGAGGTGGGCAAGGAGAAGCGCCCCGTGCCCGAGGCCAAGGACCTCTCGGCGCTGGTCGAAGAGGCGCGCGGCACCTACGGCCCCGCCATCACGGGCGCCTTCGACATCAAGGGCAAGCACGAGCGCTCCGCCGCCATCAAGGCCGTCAAGGTCCAGATGCGCGCTGAGCTCGGTGCTGCGGACGATGCTTCCGACGCCGAGAAGGCCGACCGCCGCTCCGACGTCGGAGACGTGCACGGCCAGCTCGTCAA
The DNA here is from genome assembly GCA_029261955.1 of Deltaproteobacteria bacterium. Classification (GTDB taxonomy): domain Bacteria; phylum Myxococcota_A; class UBA796; order UBA9615; family UBA9615; genus CALCXL01. The sequence goes on from JAJDAI010000062.1 coordinate 1,848, forward strand.
GGAGCTGATGCGCGGCCGGGTCATCGACTCGGGCGTCCGCATGGACGGCCGGGCCACCGACGAGATCCGGGACATCTGGTGCGAGACCGGCGTCCTGCCGCGTACCCACGGTTCCGCGGTCTTCCAGCGTGGTGAGACCCAGGCCCTGGTGACCGTCACCCTCGGGACGCGCCGCGACGAGCAGCGCATCGACGAGCTGGACGAGCAGGGCTGGAGCCGCTTCATGCTCCACTACAACTTCCCTCCCTACTCGGTCGGTGAGTGCCGCCGCATCATGGGCGTCGGTCGCCGCGAGATCGGCCACGGTGCCCTCGCGCGTCGTGCCGTCGAGCAGGTCGTACCCACCAAGGACGACGACTACCCCTACGTGGTGCGCGTGGTCTCGGACATCACCGAGTCCAACGGCTCCTCCTCGATGGCGTCGGTCTGCGGCGCCACCCTGGCCATGATGGACGCCGGCGTGCCGGTGAAGGCTCCGGTCGCGGGCATCGCGATGGGCCTCATCAAGGAGGGTGACAAGTTCGCCGTCCTGACCGACATCACGGGCGACGAGGACCACCTCGGTGACATGGACTTCAAGGTCACGGGTACTCGGGACGGCGTCACCGCCTTCCAGATGGACACCAAGATCAAGGGCGTCTCCGCCGAGGTCATGACCAAGGCGCTGCACCAGGCTCGGGAGGCTCGCTGCTCCATCCTGGACAGCATGGACGCTCACCTCTCGGCCCCGCGTGAGGAGCTCAGCCCCTACGCACCGCGGATCGAGCAGATCAAGATCAAGCAGGACCGCATCCGCGACGTCATCGGGCCTGGTGGCAAGACCATCAAGGGCATCGTCGAGACGACGGGCGCGCAGGTGAACGTGGACGACGACGGCACCGTGACGATCGCTTCCAGCGACCGTGGCAGCCTGGACGCGGCCATCAAGGTCATCCGCGAGCTCACGCAGGAGCCGGAGATCGGCAAGCTCTACCTGGGGATCGTCAAGAAGGTCGTCGACTTCGGCGCCTTCGTGGAGATCTTCACGGGCACCGATGGCCTCGTGCACATCTCGGAGCTCGCTCCGGGTCGGGTCAACAAGGTCACCGACGTCATCGACGAGGGTGACGAGGTCCTCGTCAAGTGCATCGAGGTCGACAAGTCCGGGAAGATCCGGCTGTCGCGTCGCGCTGCGCTCGGTGAGAGCCTGGGTCAGGCCGAGGCCTGATGTCGACGACGGTCCCGCTCCGCATCCTTCGGTTGCACCCGGAGCGGGACCGCGACCTGCCGCTTCCCTCGGCTCAGACCGAGGGGGCGGCAGGGTTCGATGTCGCGGCTGTGGCCCGCGTCGAACTGGCGCCGGGCGAGTTCGCCGCGGTGCCGACAGGCCTGAGCATGGCGGTGCCTCCGGGCACCGAGATCCAGGTCCGACCCCGCTCTGGCCTGGCTTTTCGCCACGGGGTCACGGTGCTCAACGCGCCGGGCACCATCGACGCGGACTACCGCGGCGAGGTGAAGGTCCTGCTCATCAACCACGGCCGCTCGACTTTCGTCGTCGAGCGGGGCATGCGCGTCGCCCAGCTGGTGGTGGCGCACGTGGCGCCCGTCCAGATCATCGAGGTCACGTCCCTGGACGAGACCACCCGCGGTTCCGGGGGCTTTGGCTCCACGGGCACTGCCTGAGCCGCTAGACTCCGCCGCTCCTCGATCGGGAAACAGGACTGATGCTCGAGACCCTCACCGACGGCTTCCGCGGCGTTCGACTCCGCCTGCAAGGCCAGGCGCAGATCGGCGAAGACGACATCAACGAGGCGGTGCGCGACATCCGCGTCTCGCTGCTCGAAGCCGACGTCGACTACGCCGTCGTGACCTCCTTCATCGACAAGGTGAAGGAGCGGGCCCTGGGCGAGGTCGTCACCCTCAAGGCGAAGACCAAGAAGAAGCAGCAGATGAAGGTCACCCCCGGTGACCACTTCGTGAAGATCTGCCACGACGAGCTGAGCGGCCTGATGGGCCCCGTCGACATCGAGCTGGAGTACGCCAACAAGGGCCCCACCGCCGTGATGATGGTGGGCCTGCAGGGCTCGGGCAAGACGACGACCTCGGGCAAGCTGGCCCGCTACCTCAAGGTCAAGAAGGGCAAGAAGCCCATGCTCGTGGCGGCGGACACCTACCGCCCCGCCGCGATGCAGCAGCTGATGGTCCTGGGCCGCAAGCTGAACATCCCGGTCTTCTCGCTGCGCGGCGTGCCGCCGAAGGACCTCTGCAAGATGGCCATGTCGCAGGCCGCCTCGGTGGGCCGCGACGTCGTCATCTTCGACACCGCCGGTCGCCTCGGCATCGACGACGCGATGATGCAGGAGCTCGAAGACATCCGCGAGGTGACCAACCCGCGGAACGTGCTCTTCG
>JAJDAI010000611.1 GCA_029261955.1 Deltaproteobacteria bacterium
CGGTGTTGTAAGGCGGGTCGATGAGCACGCAGTGCACGCTTCCGGTCAGGGACGCGCGCAGGAGCTTCAACGCCTCGAGGTTGTCCCCCCAGATCAGCAGGTTCGAGGTGTCGTCGAAATTCAGGCTGTCGGCACGATCGGGCCGCAGCGTCGCTGCGCTCGGCACCCGCGCCACGGATCGCGCCTGCCCCTTGCCCGACCAGCCGAGGCCGAAGCGCTCGGAGTCTTGCCCCAGGCCCAGCGCCGCCAGCAGCCGCTCAGGCTGGAGGGCTCCGTCCACCAGCGCGGAGGGGACGAGCTCGCCGATCGCGCGCTGCAGCGCGTCCAGCGGGTCGTCGGTGGCCTGCGGCAGCTGCTCCACGTCGACCTACGAGCTGACCTGGACGCCGCGCCAGAAGGCCACGTGCCCCTCGATCTGCTGCGCGGCGGACTTCGGGGCCGGGTAGTACCAGGCGGCGGCGGCGTTTCTCTGCCCGTCCACGACCACGTCGTAGTAGCTGGCGACGCCCTTCCAGAAGCAGGTCGTCTGCTTGTCGCTGGGCTCGAAGTGGCCGCGCACCAGGGAGTCGTCGGGGAAGTAGTGGTTGCCCTCCACCACGACCGTGAGGTCGCTCTCCGCCAGCACCGCGCCGTTCCAGGTCGCCTTCACGTCGTCCTCCGGGTTCGTCCGGGGCGCAGTGTATCCTTCGCGAACGCCGAGGCGCCCGGGAGGACCATGGACAGACGAGCAGTTGGATGGATGGCACTGCTGTGCCTCGGAGTCGCGGGCAGCGCGCTCGCGCAGGACGGTCCCGACCCGGAGCCCTTCGAGGACAGCGAGCCCACGCCGGAGCCCACGCCCGAGCCGCCGCCCAGCCTCGACCCGGTCACCCCGGTCTCTCAGCTGCTGTGGTCCTTCGGGGAGGCGAAGCCCGACCACCACCACGAAGGCACCGCCGACCAGGTTCGCATGGGCCGCGAGATGGTCACACAGGGCTGGACGACGCGGGACGGTGAGCGCAGTCGGCGCACCTCCCCGGCCTTCCTGTGCACCCACTGCCACAACGTCGAGCGCGAGGACCCGGACCTGCGCGCCTCGAACGCAGACACGCGGCTGGACTGGGTCACCGAGCACGACCTGCCGCTGCTGCCCGGCACGACCTTCTGGGGCATGGTCGACCGCACCTCGTGGTTCAACGACGACTACGTCAAGAAGTACGGCTCGCTGGTCGAGCCCGCGAACGCCTCGCTGGTGCAGGCCATCCAGCTCTGCAACGCCGAGTGCAGCCAGGGCCGCATCCTCGACGGCTGGGAGGTCGAGGCCCTGGTCGCCTACTTCTGGTCGATCGGCATCACGCTGGGCGATCTGGACCTGAGCCCGGCCGACGCCGAGACCGTCGCGCGCGCCACGCTGGACCCCGCCCTGCACGGACCCGCCGCCGCCATCCTGCGAGGCGCCTTCCTGCCCACCTCGCCCGCCCACACCCTGGAGCCCCCGCACGACAAGGCGGCGGGCCTCGGCCTCGCTGGAGACCCGGCCCGTGGTCAGGGCGTCTACGAGCGCGGCTGCCTGCACTGCCACGCGCGCCCCGGCCCCGGCCAGGTGGGCTTCAGCACAAAGAAGGCGGCCATCCAGGACCTCTACGAAGAGCGCACCCGCGGCACCGACCGCAGCCTCTACAACGCCATCCGCCACGGCACCCGCCCCTACGGCGTGCCGCCGGCCTACATGCCCTTCTACACACAGGAGCGGCTGAGCGATCAGCAGGTCGCCGACCTGGTGTCCTACTTCGAGCAGGTGCTCGGCCTCGGAGGTGAGCAGTGAAGCGGCTCGCGCTGTTCCTGGTCCTCGCGGCCTTTCTTCCTCGACCCGCCTCGGCCGTGGAGCTGAGCGCGACGCTGCCCAGCCCGCACTTCGAGGTGGACCGGGGCTTGCCCAGCGGCCTCGCCACGGAGCCCGCCCCAGCGGAGTTCAAGCAGACGCTCGAGATGCTGCACGTGCGCCGCCAGATGATGGCCACGCATCAGGTGCTGGCCTGGACCGCCTTCGCCACGATCATCGCCTCGGAGGTGGTGGGCCTCGTGAACCGCGTCTCGCTTCAAGGCGGCGGCCCCATCAAGAGGGCCGACCTCGCGCCCTCGCTGGCCTTGCACCGGGGGCTGGCAGGGACCGCCATCGGCTCCTACTACGGGGCCGGGATCATGGCCTGGTCGATGCCGTCGCCGTCCACGCGCCTGGCCGACAAGGGCATCAGCCAGTGGAAGAGCACCCGGGACACCCACATCATCCTGTCCATCCTGCACAACGTCTTCATGGGCATGGTCACGGTCACGGGCATCCTCCAGGCGAACGTGCTGCCGGCCGAAGCCTGGGAGCCGCTGGTCAGCCTGCACACCGTCTCCGGCTTCGCGACCGCGGGCTTCGTGGCCGCGGCCTCCGTCGTGATCGGCAAGCTGTGATGAGGCACCTCCTCCCCCTGCTCATCCTGCTCTGGGGCTGCCCCGAGGGCCCCTCCGAAGAACTCCAGTTCGAGGGCCGCGCCGGCTGCGAAGACGAGGCGCACGGCACGGAGGCGTACTTTGACGAGACCGTCGCGCCCGAGGTCTTCGAGCCCTACTGCCAGTACTGCCACCGGAGCGACCGCGAGGGGCCCGATCGCCACGGCGCGCCGGACTACCTGAATTTCGACGACTTCGACTCCGCGCGCTCGGCCACGGCGCTCACCTGGGCCCGCGTGGCCGAGGCGACCATGCCGCCCGTCGGCGCGCTGCCCAGCGAGGCCGAGTACGCGACGCTGCTCGAGTTCCTGGAGTGCGCGACCCCCGACAACCGCAGCTACGCCGAGGAGCTGGGCGCCTGCGCCGACGACTCCCTCACCTACGCCGACGTCGCGCCGGTCTTCGAGGCCCGCTGCAACGCCTGCCACTCGAGCAGCCTGAGCGGCGGGGACCGCAACGGCGCGCCCGACGGGGCGAACTGGGACGAACCCGCGGCCATCCGCGGCTCGGCCGAGCTGATGTGGACCTACGTCTTCACCAGCTTCATGCCGCTCGGCCAGCCCGACTTCCTGGCTGATTCTCCCGACGACGCGCTGGCGATCTACGACTACCTCAGCTGCGGAGCGCCCGACTGAGGAAGCGGTCGATGGACTCGAGCGCGGCCGCTGGAGCCTCCAGGTGCGCGCAGTGCCCGGCCCCAGGCAGGGCCTCGACCGTGGAGTTCGGGAGCCTCGCGTGCATCCGCAGCGCGATCTCGCGGTAGGTCGGATCGTCCTGACCCGCGAGCAGCAGCACCGGCAGGTGCAGATCGCCCAAGCGCGGCCAGAGCGACTCCATGGCACCGGTGCCCATGCCCCGCAGGCTCGCGGCCAGGCCAACGGACCGGTTGAGGGCCCGGCGGTGCTGCATGCCCGCGTGGAGGCTCGGCGCGATGCGGCTCTGCGTCGCGATGAGGGGGTGGGTGGCCCAGCTGGCCTGGAAGCGCCCCACTCCATCGCGCTCGATGCGCCGCGCGAGCTCCTCGTCGGCGGCGCGACGCCGGGCTCGCTCGATGGGGGCGTCGAGCCCCGGTGAGGCCCCCACGAGGACCAGGGCGCGCCAGCGCGCGGGTTGGCGCAGCGCCAGGGCCAGCGCGGTGCGCCCACCCATCGAGTAGCCCAGAAGGATCTCCGCCCCCAGCCGGTCCGCCAGGCCACCCAGCGCCGCCGCCGTGCGCGCCATGCCCGCGGCCCGCGCGGAGCGGACCCGGCAGGAGCCGTGGCCCGGCAGGTCCGGAGCCGCCA
>JAJDAI010000612.1 GCA_029261955.1 Deltaproteobacteria bacterium
CCGGGCAGGTTGCCGCTGGCCAGCGCGCCGCGACCCTCCCCCTTGACCCGGACCGAGTCGGAGGCGCCGTAGACGCGGATGCTGCCGGTGAAGTCGCTGACCGTGAGGTCGTCGCCCGCCTTGATGTGCTCGGGCCCGACCGGTGCGTTGCCGCCCAGGCAGCCCAGGAAGGCCTTGAGCTCGATGTCGCCTTCGCCCAGGCCCCGGATGGACCAACGACCCGGGGCCGTGCCGCCGATCTTGCCGTCGGCGCCCACCGTGAACGCGATGGCGCAGTCCAGCTCCTTCATCTTCGGCGTGCCCTTGAGCAGACCTCCAGTGACCTTGCCGTCCGCCAGGTCCAGGGTGACGCGGGCGCGCTTGATGCCGGGCGCCGTGACGTACTGCGTGTAGGTGGGCTTCTTGGCCTTCGCGCCCTTGATCTCGATGACCAGGTCGTCGATGAGCTTCAGCGTGAAGGTGATGTCCCCGCCAGCCTTCGACTCGGCGGCCTCTTCGCGGCGGATGGGCGCGGAGCGGGCGATGGCCTGACCCGGCATCGCGCTGCGCTGCACGGAGCGGCCGGCCGATGCCGAGGAGCTGCTGCCCAGGTCCGCGCGGGCCCGCTTGCGCTGATCCTCGTCCCGCTCGCTGAGCCGGCCTTCGCGACGCGCCTTCAGGAAGTCGCCGCGGCCGACCCGCACGACCTGATCGGCCATGGCGTCGGCTTCGACCTCGAAGGAGTCGGTGGGTTCGGAGACCGAGCCGGACTTGCGCAGCGCCTCGCCCCCGGCGACGACGCCGGTCTTGGGGGCCAGGCCGGCCTGCACGACGTGAGTCAGCTCGTGAGCCAGCAGCCGGTCGCCGTCCTGGGTGCCCGGGCGGTAGTTGCCGCTGGCGAAGGCGACGTCCGAGCCGAGCGCGAAGGCGTGCGCGTAGAGCGCCTTGCTGATGGCGGAGGCCTTGGAGCTGTTGTGGATGCGGACGCGCTCGAAGCTCACGCCGAAGCGCCACTCCATGTACTCCCGCGTGTCGCGATCCAGGGGCTTGCCGCCACCCAGCCCCTGCTTCACGTCCTTCAGATCCACATCCGGCGCGCCGCCGGCGGGGTCGTAGGTGACGTCCAGGCCGGACTGCGGATCGCGCACCGTGACGCGGCCATCCTCGTCCCAGCTGGGATCGGAGCTGCGGCCCAGGACCTCGGCGCCCATGGATCGGGATCGGAAGGCGGAGTCGGCTCGACCGGCTTCGGGCATCGCCTGGCGAACGGCTGACTCGGCGGCTGCGTTGCCGATGCCCACCTGCAGACCCAGGGTCTGGGACGCGGCCCAGGCCCGTCGCGTCTTCGCTTCACGCTGGAGCGTGGACTTCCGGGCGAGCTCGGGCGGACGCGGCGCGCGCAGGTCGGAGAGCCCCACGGACTGGGTCGAATACGCGAGCTCGGAAGCGCGGTGTGCGCGCTTGCGACGAAGCTCTTCGTCTTTGCGGTGAACCCGCCGGGCCATGCGTTGCTCTCCGAGGCGTCCTGTTCGCGGACGAAGGTCGGGCGCCGAGTCTACCCACGCGCCTACGTGAGGGGAACGAAAACCCGCTGGTCGTCGCTTCGGGCTCTTGAAGAGCTCGCCCGGAGCCCTGCCGCGAGCTTCAGCCTAGGACTCGAGCTGGAGCCCCAGGAGCCACTCGATGTTGTCCTGGATCAAGAGCGACCGCGGATCGGTGCGGGTGGCGTGGGGGGAGAGCACCCGCAAGCTCGTCTCACCGCCGATCACCCCCTCGAGCACCGGCACCAGCTGTTCGCTCGACGGGCTCCGGAGGCGAGGGTCCATCGGCAGCAGGGCGATCCCGCCGCCCGCGTCCGCGAGCTGGCCCAGGAACTCCTGGTTCGACGAGCTGACCTTGGGCGCGATGGGCACCGTGCCCCCGTCCAGACGCGGCCAGGTCTCGGCGAAGCGGCGCTCGGCCGGCCACGTGAGCAGGCGATGCTCCGCGAGGTCCCCGGCCCGCTCCGGGGTGCCCGCCTTCGCCAGGTAGGCGGTCGACGCCACGAGGGATACCGGAATCCTGGCGAGCACCCGAGAGAACCATCCGTCCCGCGGTGGGGGCGGCCCGAAGTGCAACATGAGGTCGAAGGCTTGTCGGATCAACGACAGGGGGGCTTCGGTCTCGGTCACCTCGATCGCCAGCTCGGGGGCCAGCGCTTCGGTTCTGCGCAGCGCCCGGACCCGGGGGCCGGGGCGGATCGTGTGGGCCGGAATGATCAGACGCATCGGCGGCCCCGCCAGGCGTCCCTCGGCCTTCACCTCGGCCAGGAGCGAGGACGCGAGGCCGAGCAGCGGACCCGCGCGACGAACAGCCAGCTCGCCCGCGACGGTGAGGCTGACCCCTCCAGCCTCGCGACGCAGGAGGGGGGCTCCCATCAAGGCCTCGAGTCTCTCGACCTGCCGCCGCAGCTTCGTGCGTGGAACGCCGCCGACGTCCGCCGCACTGTGAAACGAGCCGTGCTCCACGACGAGCATCAAGGCGCGCAGGTCATCGAGGTTCATCAGCTCCACGCCTTCCGCCAGCTCGGCCCGGGAGCCGATCGTGCCACGAATTCCGGATGGGCCACCTGCTCCTCAGCCGCCCGCCGAGCGCCGCACTCTGCGTCGGCTGACGAAGACGAGGAGCACCGTCAGCCACCCGAGCCCCTGGGCAGGCAGCCCCCGGCCGCCCAGTGAACCGGCACAGTCGCAGCCGGGCTCCTCGGCCGCGGAGTCGTCGTCGTCTCCGCGGTCGTCGTCGTCGTCCCCGCTGTCGTCGTCGTCCCCGCTGTCGTCGTCGTCCCAGGCGCTGTCGTCGTCGTCCGCGCTGTCGTCGTCGTCCGCGCTGTCGTCGTCGTCCGCGCTGTCGTCGTCGTCCGCGCTGTCGTCGTCGTCTCCACCCTGGCAGTCGGCGTCGTCCAGGTCCTCGTCGCCGTCGCAGTCGTTGTCGATGCCGTCGTCGCAGTCCTCGAAGCTGCCGGGGAAGGTCCACGGGTCGGCGTCGTCGCAGTCCGCGCAGCTCAGCCAGGCGTCCCTCGGCCTTCACCTCGGCCAGGAGCGAGGACGCGAGGCCGAGCAGCGGACCCGCGCGACGAACAGCCA
>JAJDAI010000613.1 GCA_029261955.1 Deltaproteobacteria bacterium
GCGGCTCCGCGCCTCCAGGTGCTCGCGCACGTGAGCGATCGCGGACCGGCCCATCGCGAGCACGGCCTCAGCGGCGTTGCCCCCGAGGTGGGGGGTGAAATAGAGGTGGGGGTCGTCGACGAACTCGGTGCTCTGCAGCGGCTCGACCGGGTAGACGTCGGTCGCGAAGCCGCCGAGCTGACCGCCCCGCACCGCGGCGACCACCTCGTCGAACGCGACGATGTCCCCGCGGGCCGTGTTGATCAGGAGCGCGTCGGGGCGCATCCGGGCCAGCCGGTCGCCCGCGATCATGGCGTGGGTCAGGTCGGTGGAGGGGACGTGCAGCGAGACCACGTGCGACCGTTCGAGCAGCTCCTCCAGGGACACCGACTCGAGGCCGAGCTCCTCTGCGGTCTGGCGCTTGTCGACGATGTCGTGGAAGAGCACCCGGGTCCCGAACGCCCCGAGAATCCGGGCGAGGTCGGTGCCGATGTGGCCCAGCCCCACGATGCCGAAGGTGACGTCGCTGAGCTGGCGGCCGCCGTCCTTGTCCCAGACCCCGCGCCGCATGGCCTCGACGGAGGGCGTCACGTTGCGGAGGTGGCCCAGGGCGAAGGCCAAGGCGAGCTCGGTCACCGAGCGGCGGTTGACCCCGCCGGTCCAGCCCAGCCGCACGCCGGCCGCGGCGAGCGCGGGCTGGTCGATGGAGTCGAGCCCCACGCCGTACTTGGCGATGAGCCGGAGCCCGGGGCACAGCGCGAGGACCTCGGCGCCGACCGGCTCCAGCGCGATGACGGCGATCTCGGCGTCCCCGATGAACCCCGCGACCTCGTCGGGGGTGCGGAACTTGAGGCCGGCCTCGTTGGGGACGACCTCGATTCCCAGGTCGCGGAGCTCGCCCAGGAGCTGCCGGTGCTTGCTGAAGCTGCGTGACGCAACGACGACCTTCAAGGAGAACTCCGGGTTCAAGGGCGCCGGGTTGTACCACGACAGGCCGCAGGTCGCGTCCCGCCCAGGTGGCGCCAGACTCGGGTGAGAACGCGCCCCAGCACCGAGTCCTTGCGGAAGATGGGCACGCTTTGCTAGACGGGCCCGCCTTTTGGAGTGGACGCGAACCTGGAGCGGCCCCACTTTCCCCAGACGGCAAGCACGAGGGACCCGCGATGCGCACCATCCTCTTCGCGGCTGGCAACATCGGGTGCCAGCTCAACATGTTCCTGCCTGTGCTGCGAGAGCTGGCGCGGGACGAGGGCCTGCGTCTCGTCCTGCTGTACCTCGACAGCAACCCCGCGCACGAGCTGAACCCCATGTTCATCGAGGCGCGGGAGCTGGTGGACGACCTCCGCATCCACCACTTCGAGGCCTCGATGCCCCAGACCCGGCTGGGCAAGCTCAGGCGGGTCGTCGACACCGCGACGACGTTCCAGCGCGGGGTCAAGGCGCTGCTCGAGGAGATCCGGCCGGACCTCGTGGTCCTGCCGAACCACAAGAACTTCCGATACAAGGCCTTCAGCAAGATCGCCGCGCTGCACGACGTGCGGGTGCTGGTGGTCCAGGACGGGCTGTCGCCCGGGGGCATGCGGACCCGGATGCCCAGCCTCCCGCGCAGCTACCGGACCGACCACGCCGCCCGGCAGGCCACCAGCGCCCTGCTCAACAGCGTTGGCATGACGGCCCTCGAGGGCCCGCGCGCCCTGACCCACTTCAACCACGGCCACGGCGCCATCACGAAGGTGGCGACCTGGGGCGAAGCGAGCCGGCAGATCGCCCTCGACCACGGCTACACGCCCTCGCAGATCGCGATCACCGGCCAGCCGCGCTTCGACCACATGCTGATGCACGACTGGGAGCAGGAGTGCGACGCCCTGTACCGGGAGCTGGGGATCGACCGCGCTCGGAAGTCGCTCGTCTACCTCCCGACCAACGGCATCACGGGCGGGTTCCTCGCTGACCTCGACGACCAGATCGCCATCTTCAAGGCGATCGTCGACGGGGCGGAGGCCCAGGACGAGCCCGTGACGGTCATCGCGAAGCTCCACCGCGCCGAGAAGCTCGACGAGATCCACCGCATCCTGGGGCCCGAGCTCGTCAGCCGGATGATCGTGGTGCAGGACGTGCCGCTCTACCCGCTGCTGCACGGGTGCACCCTGGCGATCACGCTGGGCTCGACGGCGGGCCTCGAGGCGCTCGGCTTCGACAAGCCGCTGATCACCATGAACCTGAGCGATCGGCCCGACTTCTATCACTTCGCCGAGCGCGGGGCCGCGGTCCGGGTGACCGCCCCGCACGAGATGAAGGGCGCCGTCGCGAGCATCCTCTCGGACGAGGGCGTCCAGACCCGCCTCGCGGAGGCCCGGGCTCGATTCCTCGTCGAGGAGATGTATACCCTCGACGGCAAGGCGACCCAGCGGGTCGCCGAGCTGATCCGCGAGACGCTTCCCGCCTGACCCCGGAGACACGATGGGCTTCCCCGAGAATCAGTTCCAGGACGCCGGCGCCTACGCGCGCGGCTACTTCGACGCGGTCGCAGCAGCCGCGGCGACGGTCGACGGAGAGAAGCTGGCCGAGGCGGCCGCGATCCTGGCGCGGGTCTACGGCGGCCCGGGGATGGTCTACTCCTGCGGCAACGGCGGCTCCGCGGCGATCAGCAACCACCTGGTCTGCGACCACTGCAAGCTCGTCCAGACCGACACGGCCCTGACGCCCCGCGTCTACTCGCTCTCCAGCCACGTGGAGATGATCACGGCCATCGGAAACGACTACAGCTACGACGACATCTTCCTCTTCCAACTCCGGTCCCTGGCCCGGCCCGGGGACGCGCTGATCTCCATCAGCTCCTCGGGAAACTCGGAGAACATCGTGCGGGCCTGCCAGTGGGCCCGGGACAACGACGTCGCCGTGATCGCGATGACCGGGTTCGAAGGGGGCCGCTCCGCCGCCCTCGCGGACGTGAACCTGCACGTGGACGCCGACAACTACGGCGTGATCGAAGACGTGCACCAGTCGCTGATGCACGTGCTCGCCCAGTACGTGCGGCAGGCCCACATGGAGGCCGACCTCGTCACGAAGCGGGTGTTCTGAGGCGCCGCTCGCCCTCAGCGTGAGAACCCGACTCGCTACGCCAACTCCGCCAGCGCCGCCTCGTACTCCTCGCCCTGGGGAGTGCGGTAGTGCCAGAGCACGCTGTTCTCCATGAAGGAGACGCCCTTGCCCTTGGTCGTGTGCCCGATGAGCACCGAGGGCTTGTCTGACTCGAAGGGCAGACGCTCCAGCGCGGCGGTGATCGCGTCGTGGTCGTGGCCGTCCACCTCGACGACGGACCAGCCGAAGGCCTGCCACTTGTCGGTGAAGGGCTCCAGCGCCATGGTCTCCGAGACCGGCGCCAGGCTCTGGATCTTGTTGTAGTCGATGACCGCGACCAGGTTGCTCAGCTTGTGGTGGCCGGCGAAGTGGATGGCCTCCCACACCGAGCCCTCGTCGCACTCGCCGTCGCTCAGCAGGCAGACGGCGCGCCAGGGCTTGTCATCGAGCTTGCCGCTGTAGGCGACGCCCGCCGCGACGCCCAGCGCGTGTCCGAGGGAGCCGGTGCTCAGCTCGACGCCGGGCACGCCCTTGTGGCTGACGTGGCCCGAGAGGATCGAGCCGTTCTGGTAGTGCGTGTCGAGCACGGACTTGTCGAAGAAGCCGCACTCCGCGAGCGCCGCGTAGATGCAGCCGCCCGCGTGGCCCTTGCTCAAGAAGAAGCGGTCGCGCTCCGGCATCTTCGGACGCTCGGGATCCACGTTGAGGATCCGCCCGTACAGGACCGCGATGAGGTCGGCCATGGACAGCATGGAGCCCACGTGCGAGCTCTTGCCCAGGTGAGTCATGCGCACCACGTCCTGGCGGATTCGGTGGGCGAGGTCGCGGGTGTCGTGTGTGAGGCTCATGGAGGGGGAATATCAGTCCGGAACCCCGGCGGCAACCAGCGGAATCGCCTCCATTCCGGCCTTTTTTCAAGCTCACCGGCCAAGTGGAGCGAACGCACCCACCTTGAACCCTTGTGAGGACCGCTGCGGGCGGCGCACAGCCCGCCTTCGCGCTGCTTGCGAGGGGTTGTCAAAGAAGATAAAGAGGTCGCGCCTGCGGGCGCCGGGTGCCCCATGCACCCCACTGGAGTGGCCATGAGCGAGTCGCGTCGGGTTCCTTTCTTCAACTACCCCGCCCTGTTCACCTCCCACGAAGATGCCTACATGGAGGTGATGCGCGGCGTGCTGCGGCGCGGCGCCTACATCCGTCAGGCGGAGTGCGAGAGCCTCGAGGCGAACGTCGCGAAGTTCCTGGGTGTGAAGCACGCCATCGGCGTCGGCAACTGCACCGACGGCCTGACGCTGGCGCTGCTCTGCGCGGGCGTGAAGCCGGGTGACGAGGTCATCTTCCCCTCGCACACCTTCGTGGCCACGGCCTCGGCCATCAAGATCATCGGCGCGGTGCCGGTCCCGGCCGACATCGGCACCGATCACCTCATCGACCCCGACTCCATCGAGGCCGCGATCACACCGAAGACCACCTGCATCATGCCGGTGCAGCTCAACGGCCGGACCGCGGACATGGACCGCATCATGGACATCGCGGAGCGCCACGGCCTGATGGTCGTCGAGGACGCCGCGCAGTCCCTGGGCTCCACCTTCCGCGGCAAGCGCGCGGGCAGCTTCGGCCGCGCCGCTGCCTTCAGCTTCTACCCGGCCAAGGTGCTGGGCGCCTTCGGCGACGCCGGCCTGGTGGTCACTGACGACGACGCCATCGGCCAGAAGGTCCGCCAGATGGCCGACCACGGCCGCTCGGCCACGGGCGAGGTCGAGTTCTGGGGCATGAACTCCCGGCTCGACAACCTGCACGCCGGGGTCCTGGACTACCAGTTCAGCTTCTACGACGAGACGATGGCCCGGCGCCGCGTGCTCGCCGGCATGTAACAGGCCGGCCTGGGCGACCAGAAGCAGCTGCTGCTGCCGCCCGGTCCCACGGCCGTGGGCGACCACCTCGACATCTACCAGAACTACGAGATCGAGTCGGACCGCCGCGACGAGCTGAAGGCCTTCCTCGGCGAGAACGGCATCGGCACCGCCATCCAGTGGGCCGGCAAGGCCGTGCACCAGATGACGGCGCTGGGCTTCACGCAGTCCCTCCCTGCCACCGAGCGGATGTTCGAGCGCTCCCTGCTGCTGCCCCTGACGCCGTTCCTGGCGGACGAGGACGTGGCCTGGGTCATCGACCGCATCCGCACCTTCCACGGGGCCTGAGCAGTCCATGCGCGACTCGTTCATCGCCCGGCTTCACGGGATCGCCGCCACCGACGACCGGCCCTTCCTCATCACGGGGGACCTGGGCTTCAAGGTGCTCGACCAGTTCATCGAGGACTACCCAAACAAGTTCCTCAACGCGGGCGTGGCCGAGCAGAACATGACGGCGGTGGCCGCGGGCCTGGCGCTCGAAGGCCGCATCGTCTTCACCTACTCGATCGGCAACTTCCCGATCCTGCGCTGCCTCGAGCACCTGCGGAACGACGTCTGCTACCACGACGCTGACGTGAAGGTCGTCGCGGTCGGCGGGGGCTTCTCCTACGGGCAGCTGGGCTTCAGCCACCACGCGACCGAGGACATCGCCATCATGCGGGCCCTGCCCAACATGATGGTCGTGGCCCCCGGTGACCGCTGGGAAGCGTCGGAGGCCACGCAGGCCCTCATCGACACCCCCGGTCCGGCCTACCTGCGCATCGACAAGGGCGGCCCGAAGGAGAACACCAACCGGCCGGGTGAGGTGTTCGTGCTGGGGAAGGCGCGGCAGCTGCGCGACGGCGACGCCTTCACCATCATCGCCACCGGCGGGGTGCTGGACGAGGCGCTCATCGCCGCCGACACGCTCGCCGCGGACGGCATCGCCTGCCGCGTCGTGAGCATGCACACCATCAAGCCGCTGGACACCGAGGCGGTGCTGGACGCGGCCCGGAACACGGGCGGCATCGTGACGCTCGAGGAGCACAACATCCTCGGCGGCCTCGGCGGCGCCGTGGCCGAGACCTGCATGGAAGCCGGCGTCATGCCGCGCGCCTTCGCCCGCATGGGCCTCAAGGACGTCTACTCCACCATCGTGGGCAGCCAGAAGTACCTGCGCACCCACTACGGCCTCGACGCGGCCTCCGTCGTCCAGACCGTGCGCTCCAACCTCCGCTGAGGAGAACCCCATGATTCGCAAGCGCCTCGTGGACGTCGCGGCCGCCGCTGTCGGCCTCTCCGCCACCGCCCCCCTGCTCGGCCCGGTCCTGGTCGCGGTCTACCGCCAGGACGGGGAGTCGCCCTTCTACATCGCGCCGCGCATCGGTCGCGACGGCCGGGCCTTCCAGATGATCAAGGTGCGCTCCATGAGCCGGGGCGCCGACAAGAGCGGCGTGAACACGACCGGCGCCAACGACATGCGCATCACGCCGGTCGGCCACTTCGTGCGCCGCTACAAGATCGACGAGCTGCCGCAGCTGTTCAACGTGCTCAAGGGCGAGATGAGCCTCGTGGGCCCGCGCCCGCAGGTGCAGGACGGCGTCGACGAGTACACCGACGTCGAGCGCGGCCTGCTCGAGGTGCGGCCCGGCATCACGGACTTCTCGTCCATCGTC
>JAJDAI010000614.1 GCA_029261955.1 Deltaproteobacteria bacterium
GTTCGCGGGTAGCCGTCCAGGAGGATGATCGCCTCGTGCGCCTGCGCGCCCTCCGCGATCACGCCCTCGATGATGCGCTCGGACCAGGGATCGGGGACCAGCAGGCCGCAGGTGACGCAGTAGTCCAGCCAGTCCAGCTGCGAGGGGTCGCCGCCGTAGCGAACGAACAGCTCCGCCTCGTAGCTCCGCGCCTTCGCCACCAGGTCCTCCGGCCCGTGCGCGTCGTCGTAGATGCAGCGGTCCGGCCAGATGCCGTAGTCGGCGCCGAGGCGAGAGCGGAAGCCGGCGTCCTGGCGGGCGCGCTCGATCGTGCTCCGCAGCGCGTCACCCATCGAGATGTGCGCGTCCGACGGCAGGTGCAGCGTGCGCTGGAGCGCCGCGGCGACCATGCCCTTCCCGCAGGAAGAGGGGCCGGAGAGGATGATGATCCCCCGTCCGGTGGCCCGGACCGACACCTCGAGCCCGAGGGCAGAAGGGGGGCGGGAAGGCGGGGGGTGAATCCAGGTCATTCCGAGCTCCGATGCGGCGCGGATGATAGCGCCCAGACCAGCCCGCGCAATGCCTGCGTCAGCGCCCCGTTGCCTTCCGGGCGGCCGCTTCGAACTGGAGCAGGTTGTCGGGCAGGGTCCGCCCCGTGGCGAGCGCCTGGACGGACTTCGGCAGCTTGCCGCCGGGATCGCTGAGCACGCGGTAGATGAGCTTGCAGCGGCCGTCCGCGAGCGGCACGACCTCCCAGGAGCCCACGTTCATGGGCGTGAGCACCGCGTCCTCGTCCACCTTCAAGGCGGCGGCGAGCTGGGCCGGGTAGAGCTCGGCCTCGATCCGCTCCCAGCTCTGCCGGTGGTGCCCCGCGCCGCCCCAGTCCCGCTTGATGGTCGCCCGCGCGAACCAGAAGCGGTCGTTGGCGAGGGTCCAGCCCGGCACGTCGAGGTACTGGTAGAAGTCGACCGTGTTCCCCTCACGGCCGAGCACCACGCTGTGCGTGAGAGGGATGTCGTCGGAGAGGCCGACGTGGGTGTCGAAGGCGACGATCGCGTCGAAGAGCGCCCCTCCGTCCACGTCCATGACCTTCTCGCCCTTGAAGGCCAGGATCTCGACGCCCTCGATCTTCTTCTTGTAGACGTCGACCCCGTCCTTCGCGTCCAGCTTGAGGACCTCCCACCCGGCGTCCGAGTCCAGCTGCTTCTGCAGGGAGGCCGGGCTGGGCTGGGCCAGGGCGAGCGTGGGCAGCAAGAGCAAGGGGGCGAGACGTAGCGCGTTCATGGGTCCTCCTGGTGCACCTGGGACGGAGCCCGACGCGGCCGCATTCGACGGCTTCTCCACGCTATCAGGATCACCCCGCCAGATCGGCTCAGCGGTGGCCGAACGCGCGGCTACAATGCGGGCCGCCAATGAGGGTACTGCTCGTCCATCCGAACGACTTCCCGGACCCGGAGACGCCGGAACCCCTGCTGCCGCCCAACCAGGCCCCCCCGCTTGGTCTGGCCTACATCGCAGGGTTTCTCCGCGACGCTGGACACCGAGTCGTCGTCCACGACATGCGCCACTCGCCGCTCGACCGCGAGCGGTTCGGTGCCGTGCTGCGCGACTTCGCGCCCGACGTGCTGGGCATGGGGCTCTACACCGTCACGGTGCCCGTGGCGGAGGAGATCAGCGACATCGCCCGGGGGCTGAACCCGGATGTCTGCGTCGTCGTCGGCGGCCCCCACCCTGCCGGCGCCCCCGAGGAGTGTGCGCGCAACCCCCACTTCGACCTCAGCGCCGTGGGCGAGGGCGAGGTGATGATGCTGGAGCTGGTGGAGGCGCTGGAGGCGGGCGGCGGCAACGACCGCCTCGCGACCGTCGCCGGCCTCTGGTTCACGGCCGACCCGCGGGACCCCGAGTCCGAGCTCATCAAGGCGCCGCCCCGCGGCTGGATCGACGACCTGGACGCCCTGCCCTGGCCGGCGCGGGACCTGCTGCCGCCGCTCGACTCCTACAAGATGACGATGTTCCAGTACCGGGAGTGGCCGGCGACGACCATCTACACGAGCCGCGGCTGCCCCTACTCCTGCATCTTCTGCGAGCGGCGCGAGATCCTCGGCAACAAGTTCCGGGTGCACAGCCCGCAGTACGTGGTCGACGAGATCGAGCACCTGCAGGTCGACTACGGCATCAAGGAGATCTTCTTCTACGACGACACCTTCACGCTGGACGCGCGCCGGGTGCGCGCGATCTGCGACGAGATCCTGCGCCGCGGCCTGACGATCAGCTGGAACATCAGCACCCACGTGAACACGGTGGACCGGGAGCTGCTCCATGCGATGCGCGCGGCGGGCTGCTGGCAGATCGCCTACGGCATCGAGACCGGCGACCCGCGGGTGATGCAGGACATCCTCAAGGGCACCGACGTGTCCACGGTGCGCGAGCGCATCACCTGGACGACCGAGGCCGGCATCGAGGCCAAGGGCCTCTTCATGATCGGCCACCCCACGGACACGCCCGAGTCCATCGACCGCACCATCGAGTTCGCGCGCTCGCTGCCCATCGCGTCCGCCAACTTCAAGATCACGACGCCCTTCGTCGGCACCCCGCTCCGCGAGATGGCGGCCGACTACGGCGAACTGAACGCGGACGACTACCGCAACTTCATGGGCGACCCGTCCCAAGCGGTCTTCGTGCCCAACGGCCTCACGCACGAGTACCTCATGGGCGTGCAGCGACGCGCCTACTACCGCTTCTACAGCCGCCCCGGCCGCCTCGCCCGCATCGCCCGCTCCATGGCCGGCCGCCGCCACTGGGGCAAGTGGATCGAGGGCGCGAAGATCATGTCCCGCCTCGCGCGGCACCAGGCCCTCGGGCCAGACGCCGGCGTCCTGCCCCGTTTCCTCGAGTTCGAGCACTGAGGAGCCGTCGATGGCCCGAGTCCTCCTGACCGCCGCCCCCTGGACCTACCGCGAGATTCGCTTCGCGGATGGGCAGGATGGTGTGCGCAGCTTCCTGAGCACGCACCTGTTCCAGCGTGAGTCGACCATCAACGGGAAGATGCCGTTCTGGTCCCTGCTGTACCTGGCTGGCTGGTTGCGGGAGCAAGGGCACGACGTCGCCTACGTCGAGTCCTACGGCACGCCCGAGGAGCAGTGGTTTCGGGAGATCGAGGTCTTCGACCCGGACGTCATCGGGCTGAACACCGTCACCTGCACCTGGGCGAAGACCCGCGAGTTCATCGCCCGCATCAAGGAGCGCTGGCCAGACAAGCTCATCGTGCTCGGCGGCGCGCACACCAACGTGGCCAAGGCTGGCGTGCTGGACGACTGCCCCGATCTGGACGCGGCGGTCTTCGGCGAGGGCGAGCTCACGCTGCAGGAGCTGGTCGAGACCTTCGCCGGCGGCAGCCGCGACTTCAGCGGCGTCAAGGGCTGCGCCTGGCGCAACGCCGCGGGCGAGGTGATCAAGGAGTGCAAGCGCCCGCTCATCGCGGACGTGGACGATCTGCCCCACCCGGCCCGCGACCTGATGCGCTTCCCCGAGCGCTACAACCCGCGCCTGAACATCTACAACCGCCCCAAGAACACCGTGCTGTTCACGGGCCGCGGCTGCCCGCTGACCTGCTCGTCCTGCCACCTGCCGGCGGTCGGCGGCCTGAAGTTCCGCATCCGCAGCCCCGAGCACGTCTTCGCCGAGATGGCCGACTGCGACGACCGGTTCGGCATCACGGACTTCGGCTTCTACGACCACTTCGGCATCTTCAGCAGCGATCAGGCCGCGGCCATGAAGCTCTGCGAGCTGATCATCGCCTCGGGCCGGCGCTGGACGTGGACGGTGACCTTCTGGTCCTACGACTTCACGGACGAGATGCTCCGTCTGATGAAGGCCGCGGGCTGCTGGCGCATCGACACGGTGCTCATCTCCGGGGTCGACAAGAACCTCCGCACCGCGACGATGGACTCGCCGGTGAAGGTGGCCGACTGCGAAGCGGGCGTGCACCGCATCCACGCAGCCGGCATCGAGGTCGCGGCGCGGCTCAGCCTGGGCATCGAGGGGGAGACGGTCGAGGAGGCCCGCCAGACCATCGACTACGCCTGCAGCCTGCCCCTGGAGTGGGCCTTCTTCACGCCGGTGAACCCGGTGTTCGGCAGCCGCCTCTGGAAGCGCCTGAACAAGGACGACCGCTTCGTGCAGGACGACCGATCCATGAACATCTTCAACGTCTTCTACAGCCCCACGGGGATGTCGCGCGACGAGCTGAAGGGCCTCCAGAAGGAGGCCTACCGCCGCTTCTACGGCCGACCCGAGTTCATCGCCAAGAAGATCGCGAGTCTGGGCAACCCCGCCGCCGTCCGCCGGAACCTGACCCTGGCGACGCACCTCGGCAAGCACCTGGCAGGCTTCTGAGGACGCCGTGAGCGGAACCGGGGGAGAGTCTGCGGCCTCCTTGTTGCCTCGGCTGCTGCCGGGGGGCGGCCTCGAAGCTTCCGCCAGCCTGCTGCCGCCCGAGCTCTGCCTTCGCGCCGCCTGCCTCTACCGGGTGGACGCCGCGCGCCGGGAGCTCGTGGCCCACGCCCACGCGCTGGCCGAGGGCGTGCACGTCCCCTGCCCCGAGCGACTCGACCTGGACGAGTCCCAGCACCCGCTGGCCGTGGCCGGACGGCGGGGCGCATCGAGCGTGGTGGGGCCGGGCGACTGGGGCTCCGGCCTCGCGGCCCTGCCGTTGCACCACGGGGACGCGGTGGTGGGGGTGCTCGTCCTGCTGCCTCCCGAGGACGCCGCCGCCGACTCGCTGCTCCACCCGCTCTTCGGCTCGCTCTGCGCGCAGCTGGCCGCGTCCCTGGTGCTCACCGAGGCCGCCCTGGAGGCGAAGTCCGCCCACGGCACGCTGGAGCGCACCCGCCGCGAGTTGGCCACGACCCGGGCGCTGCTCGACTCGGTGGTCGAAGGCAGCGACGACGGCCTGATCCTCACGGACGGGCGCGGCCGCATCCTCCGGGTCAACGTCGCCTTCGCCGGCTTCCTCGGGCTGTCGCCGCGCGACCTCATCGGGCTCGGCACGACCGCGCTGCACGATCTCGTGACCGACCGATCCGCCGCGGGCGGCGAGGGCGACTCCATCCCCTGGGCCAAGGCCGTGCAGGCGCCGGGCATCCTCGGCCGGCTCGTGCTCGAGCGTCCGGCCGAGCGCCAGCTCGAGGTCCGCGCCTCGCCCCTGCGCGACGAAGAGCACCGCGTGTCCGGCACCCTCTTCGTCGCGCGCGACATCACCCGGCACGAGTCCACCAACCGCATGAAGACGGAGTTCGTGGCCACGGTGTCCCACGAGCTGCGCACCCCGCTCACCAGCCTGCACGGAGCCCTGCGCATCCTGGAGTCCTTCGAGGAACGCGGCGAGCAGCCAGAGCAGGGCGGCCACTTCCTGGCCATGGCGGTGCGCAACACGGAGCGCCTGATCCGGTTGCTGGACGACATCCTGGACGTCGAGCGGATCGAGCACGGCCGCGTGGAGCTGACCCCCGAGCGCTTCTCCGCGCACGACGTGCTTCGGGACTCCATCGAGGACCTGCGCGCCCTGGCCGACAGCAAGGGCGTCACGCTGCGCTGGCACGCGCCGCCGGACGCCGAGGTCGTGGGCGACCGCGACCGCATCCAGCAGGTGCTGGTCAACCTCACCTCCAACGCGGTGAAGTTCAGCCCCCGCGGGGAGACGGTCTCCGCCCGGGCCCGCCTCGTGATGCAGGGGATCCGCTTCTCGGTGCAGGACCACGGGCCGGGCATCCCGGCGGAGGCGCACGAGCGCATCTTCGAGCGCTTCCAGCAGGGCGACAGCAGCTCGACGCGGCGCGCGGGCGGCACCGGCCTGGGCCTCGCGATCTGCAAGGCGATCGTGGAGGAGCACGGCGGCCGAATCTGGTTGCGCAGCCTCGAGGGGCAGGGATCGACGTTCTACTTCCAGATACCCTTGATGCGGCGTGCGGCGGGGCGATCACCCCAGTCGCTCAGCGGCGAGGGGCCGACCGATGGGCACGATCCGGGTCTTGGTGATCGATGACGAGGACGACGTCCGCATGATCGTGCGCTTCGCGCTCGAGCGGGACCCCCGATTCGTCGTCACCGAAGCCCGCAACGGAAACGAGGGCCTGCACCTCGCCCAGGAAGAGGGGCCCGACCTCATCCTGCTGGACGCGATGATGCCGGGCCTGGATGGCTACGAGGTGTGCCGTCGCCTGCGCGCACAGACCCGGTTCGCCGAAACACCGGTCGTCTTCCTGACCGCCAAGACGCAGGGCTACGAGCGACGGCAGGGCCTCGCGGCGGGTGCCACGGACTACCTGCCCAAGCCCTTCGATCCGATCGGACTGGGCGAGCGTCTGGCGCAGTACCTTTCGGGGGACGACGCCGGGGGGTGAACTTCCTCCGCGTGCCCGGGTGGACTACAATTCGACCGGGCCGACCGCGCCTCGCGGACCGACCCTGAATCGGAGCTTTGCTTGTCGAGTGCTGCCACCCTGGGCACGCCCTGTCTCGTGCCGGTGCACGTCGAAGTCGAGGGCGTTGCGGGCCGCGGGTTCATCACCCGCCTGAGCCGCAGCAGCGCGGCGATCAGCACCGATCCCGAGCTGGAGATCGGCACGCGCCTCTCGCTCCGCTTCCGCCGACCCACCGACAACCAGAACGTCGAGCTCTCCGGCGTGGTCTCCGAGCTGCTGCCCGAGGGTGGCCTCTGGCGGGGCCGTTCGGCCGCGCTGGTCGACCTGGACGCGCCGCTGCTCGATGACTTCTTCGGGGCGACGGAGCTCGAGGATCGAGGCGACGCCTCGCGCCGCGGCTCCGAGCCGCTGCAGCGGCAGCCGCCCAACCTGGGCAACGCGCTCCAGTCGTCGGGGCTGGGCAAGCGCCGCGTGGCCGACCGGCCGCCGCCGACCGCGCCCCTGACCCCCGCCGCGCGTCCGCAGCCCCCGGTCGAGGCATCGCCGCGGGGCAAGCAGACCCAGAACGAAATCCGGAGCCTGTCGAGTGCCTGGGCCGCGGTCGATCCGCTGGACGAGGACGACGCCACCGCCCCGCCCCGCCTGCCGGGCTCCGAGCCCGACTTCGATCTGAGCGCGCCCGACGTGCAGGAGACCGGCTCCCAGCCTGCGGTCCGCAACGACCCCGACGACTCCTTCTTCGGACTCGGCAACGCCGTGGCGAACACCGGCGAGGAGCCCACCCCGAGCGAGGACGACTTCTTCGGGCGCTTCGGGCGCGTCAACGACCAGCAGCAGTACAACCTGCCGCCGGGCATGCACGAATCCCGCGCGTCCCTCGACCAGATCCCGGACCTCGACGACTCCCAGATCGGCGACGAGCTCCCCGTCGACGCGGGCAAGGCGCCGGGCCTGGCCTCGGACGGCTACTTCGACCTCGGGGGCGGCAAGGCCCAGGCGGATCCTCCCTCGGCGCCGATCCAGCTGGCCGAGTCGCCGCTCTCGCACCCCCAACTGGCCGACGCCAGCTTCGACGGCCTGCTCAACACCGGCACCGGCCACAGCCCGGTGACCGACTCCGGCGAGTACAGCGCGCCGCCCATCCGCCACACGATCTCGACGGAGGATGCCCGGGCCCCCTGGGAAGAGGATCTCGCCGGGATGTCGCTCATCCCGCGCAACGCCCGCATCACCTCGGCGATCCCGGTGACCTTCTGGGCCCGCGGCCGCCGCAACGCCGCCTTCGCCCGCAACTTCAGCAAGGAGGGGCTCTTCCTCTCCACGGAGGAGCAGCCCCCCGTCCGCGGCGCGATCGTGCGCATCGAGTTCCCCATCGAAGGAGACGACGGCGACTCCGTGCCCGTGCGCTTCAACGCCGAGGTGCGCTGGCACAAGTCCGACCGCCCCTCCGCGGACATCCCCGAGGGCTTCGGTGTGCAGATCCTCACCTTCGAGAGCCCGAAGGACCGCATCCGCTACGACGAGCTGCTGCTGCTGATCCTCAAGCTGAACGCCGACCAGGAACGCAAGGAGTCCGCGGCCTTCCAGTGGGGCTCCGACGGCAACCTCGCCTGAGGTCCGCGTGAGCGGCAGCCGGCTGGTCCGCCTCCTCGCCGAGGCCTCGAGGAGTGCGCGCGGCGGAGGCTCGGCCGATGAGGCTCTGGCTGCGCTGGCCCCGGCCATCGAAGGCGCGCTCGGCGCGACCGCGTCCCTGGACGGGGGTCGACTGATCCTGAAGCGCGGCGACGCGACGCTGGTGCTCGAAGCGGACGCGCCCCCACCGACCAGCGAGGCCTTCGACGAAGACGAGATCGAAGCAGCCGGAGCCCTGGCCGAGCTGCTCGCCGCCATCGGCGACCGGGAGGCCCTCTTCCTCCAGGTGCTGCGCAGCAACACCTGGCTCGCTCGCCTGGACGACCTGAGCCGCGGGATCGTGGCACGGACCGACGTCGCCGAGATCATCGAGGCTGCGGCGGTGGGCCTGAGCGAGCTCTTCGGCACCGACTCCCTCGCCGTCTACGCCCTGGTGGACGGCACGCCGGAGCTCACGGCGCAGCGCGGGCCCAGCGCCGAGTTCGCCGAGCACGTCGTCATCTGCGGGGCCGACGGGCGCAGCCTGCTGGGGAGCCCCGTCGATCCGAAGCTCGTGCTCGGGCCGACCGAGCTGCCCGACCGCCACCAGTTCGCCCTGGTGCTGCCTGGCTCCGACGGCATGGACGGCGTGCTGGTCGTGCAGCGCCCGCTGGAGCTCGGGCCGGTCGACCCGGACGCCCAGCCGCTGCTCTCGGCCATCGCCGGCCACCTCGCGACGGCCTTGAGCAACGCCCGCCTGGTGGCGGAGATGCGCCGGCTCGCCGCCTTCGATGACCTGACGGGCTTGGCAGGGCGGCGCCACTTCGCCACCGAGCTGGAGCGCGAGCTG
>JAJDAI010000615.1 GCA_029261955.1 Deltaproteobacteria bacterium
GTCGAGCACGGCCACGACCTCGCCAGCCGACACCATCGCACCCAGATCCGCCCGGACCTCGGCGATCCGCCCGTCGGTGCGGGGACCCACGTGGGCGAGGCGGTTCTCGTCGAAGTCGACCTGGCCGGTGGTCTGCATCTCGGGCAGAAGCGCCCGCAGGGCCGCCGCCGTCGTGCGAATCCCAGCTGCGGCTGCAGCCTCTGGGTCGAGGCGAACCGCGCCCTCTTCGTGCTCGTCGTGGCCGGCTTCGCCTCCTTCTTTGTGCTCAGCGTGGCGCTCCTCGCCGCCCTGCTTGTGTTCAGCGTCGCCCGCTACGTCATGCTCGTCGTGGTCCGCGTGACCAGGCTCCTCGTGGCCCTCTTCGCTGTGGCCATTCTCGCCCGGAGCGTGGTCCTCGCTCGACACGCCGCTGCAGCCAGCGAGCAGCAGAAGCAAGATTGCGCCCGCAGTGTGGGTCCGGTTCATTGGAACAACTCCTCTCCCGCGGCCAGTTCGAGGGCTGCGGCGGCGCGATGAAGTTCCACGGTCGCGTCGATGGCCGTGGCTTGGGCCGTAAGGGCCTGGGTCTGCATGAGGAGGACCGCGAGCAGGTCCTCCTTTCCGGTCTCGTAGGCCCGCTGCAGAAGTCGAAGGTTCTCGTGAGCAAGAGGGGTGGCTGCCTCCACCGCTAGCTCGTATCGCTCCACAGCCAGCTGCCAGCGGGTGAGGGTGCGTGCCACCTGGCGGCTCACGTCGGCCCGCAGGGCTTCGGCGTCGATTGCAGCGTTCGCCGCTCCCCCGCCCGCCTGGGCCACGGCGAGCTGGTTCCGCTGGACAGGGAGTTCGAGGGTGAATCCGCCGGTCACGACGTTCGCCTCGTTTCCCTCTCGAGCCCAGTTGGCGACGAGGGAGAGTCCCGGCGCGCCGGCCCCCCGGGCCGCTCTGAGCGTCGCCTCCGCCTCGAGGCTGCGTGCCTCCGCGGCCACCACTTCGGGGCGGGCGTTCATGGCCGAGGCGACCAGCTTGCTCGTGTCGAATTCACGGTCCGACTCAGGCCGGCCGACCTCTGTCTCGAGGGTCAGGGGCACCGACGAGTCCCAGGCCAGCCAGGTTCGCAGCTCGGCAACCGCGCCCGCGTGGGCGTTGCCGGCGTCCACGAGGGCCAACGCAGCGGCAATTCGCTGCAGGGATGCTGAGTTCGGCTCGAGGATTCCGACTTCACCGAGTTCGTGCCGACGCCCGGCAACCCTCTCGGTCTGTTGCGCGACCCCCAGGGCCTGCTGTGTCAACTCCACGCGGCGGCCCGCAGCGACGGCCTCGGCGTACGCGCGCCGAACTCCGACCACGACCTGGAGCCGCGCGAGGCGCCGTTCCGCATCGACCGCCCGCACCGCTGCGTCCGCGCTGCGACGCAGGTGACGGGGCGTGCCGCCGAGGTCCAGGGGCACCTCCAGTCCCACACCGACGTCGGCCTCGATCCCGGTGCCACCGATGCGGGGCCCAGCCTCGACGCCCAGAGTGGGGTTGGAAGTCGGAGCTGCCGCGCCGGCCTGCGCCGCACGAGCCGCCCGTGCGTTGGCCTCGGCTCGCAACACCTGCGGGTGCGCGGCCAGCGCACGCTCGATCGCACTTTCGAGCGAGAGTGATGATCGATCCGGTGACTGTGGAGGTGGATCTGCTGCCCGGACCGGCAAGACCGCCAATACCGTAGCGAGGCACGTACTAATAGCAGTAGTAAATCGACTCACGAAAGACCTTGATCTCATGTGCAACTGTTGTTTCAGCTGAGGAGGTGGACGAGGCTCTCGACACCGCAGTGCACGAGCACAATGGCGCCAAAGGCTGCATGGGGCAGCGCCACGGCAGCGGCAAGGAGCAGGACAGCCGCGAACGCGGAGCGCCGCTCCGGCTCACTGGAGGATCCGCGTTCCCCCGCCTGCAGCAGCAGAGCGACGCGGGTCTGGATGGCGTTGCGGTGATCGTGGCGGCCGAGCGCCGCCGGTGTCGCGGGCGATGCAACTGCGATCTGAGCGCGGGCCATCGCGACGAGGGCGGCGGCAAGGGTCAGCGGATCGACGCCGCTGCGGACCGCTTCCGCATCGCACAGGATCTCGCGGTCGAGCCCGTAGGACGCCTCAACCTCACAGCTCCGGCCCGGGAGAGACAGCGCCGACGCGAAGCGGATTGCGACAGCGCGAAGCCCGTCGAAGCTGCGCGCATGTGCGGCTTCGTGCGCGAGCACGGCAATCAACTCGTCTTCGGAGAGGCGCTCCACAACATCCTGGGACAGGAGCACCAACGGGCGGAGCAGGCCCGCGCTAACCGCGAGGCCCGGCGGCCCCTCGATGACCCGAACCCTGAGTGCACCCAGGGCCGACCGGGCATTTGCGACCTTTCTCACCAACGACGGCGCGAGCTCGGTGGCAGGCACCCGGCGCAGGGCCGCGACAGGAGCGAGAACCCGCCATCCCGCCAGCGCCACCCACGTGGACACGGCGACCATGATCGCGCCGTACACCGAGGCTTCGACCGGGCTGAGGAGAAGCAGGTCGCAGTGGCCGTGAAGTCGATGACAGGCCTCGAGCAGCCCGGCCCACGCTCCCCCGCCTTCGGACAGGTGCGCCAGCCCACTCGCACCGAGCGCCAGTACCAGGATGGGAGGGAGCCCCAGCATGATGAACGCCATGCGCGACCTCCACGGATCCGGCCCGGCAGGGGGGGAGCCGCGGTAGAGCCAATGGGCGCCAGCGTGCAAGGCCGGCGCAACCACGACGTGGATGAGCAGGAGTGACAGGAGCAGGATCGAACCGCCGGCGAGCAGGCTCACTCTCCACCCCGCCGCGCGCGGGTCCGTTCGATCAACTCGGCGAGTCGAGATAGTTCGTCTTCGTCGGCGGAAGACACCTCTTCGACGAACCAGGCCAACGCAGAGCTCCTCGCGCCTGCAGGCAGTGAATCCAACGTCTCCCGGGCCACGAGGGCGAGGAAGCCGTCACGATTCATGGCCGGTCGATAGAGCCAGGCCCGGCCTTCCTTGCGACGAAGCAGGAGTTCCCGTTTTGCAAGGCGGTCCATCGTGGTCATCACGGTGGTGTATGCCAGGTCACGCTCTGGTCGAAGCGAGCGCACGACTTCGCGCACGGCAATCTCCTCGGCCGAGGAGTCCCAGATGACATCCATGACGGCCGCTTCCAGCTCGTGCAACGCCGCTCGCGTGCCTGCTTGACCGGGGAACAGCTGCTTCAGGTGAAAGGACATGCGGTCTCCGTGATGGGCTGAATGTAGATTCAGCCACTACTACCGTCAATAGTTGTTGTTCGAGAAAGCACCACTTGCAGACCGGGCCGTGAACTCGATCAGGTTCCACGAGTTCGAGCCGTGGTTGGGTAGATGGAACACCACCTCTGAAGCCTCGGTGGCGGCAACGCTGCTTGCCCAGGTCGCACTCAGGAGCCCGCTCTCGAAGGGGATGGGCAC
>JAJDAI010000616.1 GCA_029261955.1 Deltaproteobacteria bacterium
GGTGACGCTGTCCGCCCAGCCGCCGAGGTTGTCGTACTCCTCGAGGTAGCCCGTCACGTCCACCAGCTGGCCGACCGAGAAGGCCTCGGAGCCGGTGTCCGTGAAGACCCAGACGCCGCTGTAGGGCCCGCCAGCGGGCTCCTGCACGAAGACGCCGAAGCCCGAGGGGGAGACGCCGGTGACGATCACGTCCTCCAGGGTCACGAGGGTGTTGGGGGCGATGCTCCCGTCCTGGACCTCGTAGATCGTGTCGTCGGTGTTGGGGGTGGCGTCGTCGTCGTCGGGCGTCGCGTCGTCGTCATCGGGCGTCGCGTCGTCGTCGTCAGGCGTCGCGTCGTCGTCGTCGGGCGTCGCGTCGTCGTCATCGGGCGTCGCGTCGTCGTCGTCGTCGTCGGGCGTCGCGTCGTCGTCGTCGTCGGGCGTCGCGTCGTCGTCGTCGTCGGGCGTCGCGTCGTCGTCGTCGGGCGTCGCGTCGTCGTCGTCCGCCGAGTCGTCATCGTCCGCCGAGTCGTCGTCATCCGACGCGTCGTCGTCGTCGCGGCCGCCGCCCCGTGGGTTCGTGGTGCAGGCGGGGAGCAGGAAGAGGACGGCGAGCAGGAAGATCAGGCGGTTCATCATGACGGCGGAAGATGGATCGCGCGGACGGATCCCTCAAGCCCTTTCTTCGGAAACAGGGCCCGAAAGCGGCTCGTTCAGCGAACCGTTCGGGGGCCGCCACCGCCGCCCCCACGCCCTCCCGTTAACGCTGTTCACTTGTTCTCCTCGCGTTGACGATCCCCCACGCGCGCGGGAGAGTGCCGCTGGAGAAGAAGCCCCACCACCACCACCCCGGCACAGCCCCCGCGAACGCTTGATGGAGTCCCTCGCCAGAGCGCTGGTCAACCGGCGCATCGCAGCGTTTGTGGTGGTGGTCTCGCTGCTCGGCACGCTCGCGGCCGTCCTGTCGGCCAGCACGGTCGAACACGACGACGACCTGCTCGCCTTCCTGCCGAAGGACAACGAGGACGTCGCGCTCTTCCAGGCCATCAACCGCCGCTTCGGAGGGCTGGACGTGGCCCTCGTCGGCATCGAGGCGCCCGACCTCTTCGAGCCCGCATTCCTCGCCCGACTCCAGGAGGCGACCGAGGAGCTGGATGACCTCGAGCAGGTCTCCGTCGCGCTCTCCATCACGAACCTGGAAGACGTGGCCGCGGACCCCGAGGTCGGCGGCATCCGCATGGCCGCGCTGGTCGACCGCATCCCCGAGACGGTCGAGGACGCCGCCGCGCTGCGCGCCCGGGTGATGTCCCGCGACCACGTGCTCGGGAGGTTCGTCAGCGCCACCGGGGACGCGGCCCTCATCTACGCCTTCGCCGGACACGGCTCCGACCCGAAGCTGGTCGCCGAACAGGTCCGCTCCGTCATGGAGCGCCACTTCCCCGACCACGCCCTGTTCTGGGGAGGCGCACCCTTCATCTCGACCTGGATCTACGAGACGACGCAGGCCGACATGAAGCGGCTCACGCCCTGGGCCATCGCCGCGATCCTGGTGATCCTGCTCATCACCTTCCGCGACCCGCTGGGCGTCGCGCTGTCCCTCATCAGCACCGGCATGGGCATCGCCGCGGCGAACGGGCTGATGGGCCTCTTCGACGTGCAGTTCAACATCGTGCTCAGCTCGATGCCGATCCTGCTCTTCGCCCTCGGCAGCGCCTACAGCATCCACATCCTGGCCCGCTACTACTCACTGGAGCAGGCGCTGGGCGGCGAGGAAGCGCTGATCTGCACCCTGCGCGACCTGGGCCCGGTGGTCCTCGCGGCCGGCGGCACCACCATGGCCGGGCTGCTCTCCTTCATCGTCATGGACATCGAGCCCATGCGCAGCTTCGGGCTCTACACGGCGCTGGGCATCGGCACGACGCTGGTCCTGTCCGTGACCTTCGTGCCCGCAGTCATCCGCCTGCTGGACCTCAAGGGACGGCCGCCCGGCTTCGACCTCTCGGGCCCGACGGTGGCGCTGGTCTTCTTCACGCGGAAGCACCGCGGCCTCGTCGGCGGCGTGCTGGCGGTGCTCGCGCTGGCGTCGGTGGGGCTCGTCTCGCGGGTCGACGCGCGTATGGACAACGACGCGTTCTTCGACGAAGGCAGCCCGCCCGACCAGGCCGACCGCTTCCTCTCGGAGCACTTCGGCGGCTCGCTCTTCATCCAGATTCCCGTCAGCGGCGACTTCCGGCAGCCCGAGGTCCTGCGGCACCTGCGCTTCGTCGCCGACAGCCTGCTGCTGCTCGATGGGGTGACGTCGACGACCCACATCGCCGACACCGTGGCCATCGCGAACGAGGCCATGGAAGGCACCCGCCGCGTGCCCGACAGCTCCGAGAAGGTCGCCCTGCTGCTCGGCTTCATGGCCGGCAACAAGGCCATCTCCCAGATGGTGAACGACGACCGCAGCGAGGCGCTGATCACCGTCAAGATCGACCGCACGGACGCGGTCGAGGTGGCCGCGCTGCTGGCCGGGGTCGAGCAGCTGGTCGATGACCTGGCGATCGAGTCCTTCACCGTCGTCAGCGCCGAGGAGGAGCCCCAGGTCGCTGACGTCGTGCTCATGCAGCAGGTCACGACCCGCCTGCGTGCCGTCGCCGACCACTTCGGGGTCCTGCTCGACGGGCCGAAGCTCCAGCGGCTGAAGACCCGGCTCGGCAACACCGCCGGGGAGCCCGATCCGGCCACCGTGCAGGCCGCGATCCGCCGCTTCCTCGACTCGGACGAGAACCTGGCGATGCTGCCCGACGACCAGCCCGCCCTCTGGGATCGCGTCGCCGCAGCCACGGTGTCCGCCGGACCGGGCCTGAACGAGGACGGGCTGCGCGCGGCCCTGCTCGCGGCCGGCCTCGCCGAGGACGACGCCACCGTCGACGACCTGCTCTTCTCGCTGGAGACCCCGCTCGTCGAGGCCTGGAGCGCCGAGCAGACCCGCGCCGCCGCCGGGGCCCTGCTCGCCGCCGTCGACCTGAGCCCGCCCAGCGGAGCCGACGGGGCGCGCTTCGAGAAGGCGGTCGCCGACACGCTGGCCGACCTCGCCGCCCCGAAGGTGCTGCGCGCCGCTTCGCCCGACGTCGCTGCGGGCACCCTGAGCTGGGCCGTCAATGGCCTGCCCGTGCTGCACCGCGGGCTCTCCGCGAGCGTCACCGCCAACCAGTGGCGCAGCCTGTCCTTGGCGCTCGTGTTGGTGCTGCTCATCATGATGGCGCTGTTCCGCTCGCCGCTCGCCGGCCTGCTGGCGACGACGCCGACCGTGCTGACCCTGCTCTTCGTCTACGGCGGCATGGGCGCGCTGGGCGTGACCCTGGACATCGGCACGAGCATGCTCGCCAGCCTGATCGTCGGGGCGGGCGTGGACTACGCGGTGCACCTCATCTCGGCCTGGAAGGCCGAGGAGAACGAGTCCGTCGAGAAGGCCGCCGTCAACGCCACCGCGAGCACGGCCGTCGCCATCTGGGCCAACGCCTTCATGGTCTCTGCGGGCTTCTTCGTGCTGACCCTCGGGGACGCCAAGCCGCTGCAGAACGTCGGGGCCCTGACCGCGGCGGCGATGCTGACCGCGGGGCTCTGCACCTTCCTGGCGATCCCAGCCCTCGCCCGGAGGCGGTCCTACCGCAAGGGCGGCGGCGCCACCCCGGCCATCCCCATTCCGGAGATTGGCTAATGTGCGTCGCTCGACCCGGAGGGATTCCCATGATTCGTTTGTTCTTCGCACTGCTGGTGCTGTCGCCCACCCTCGCGCTCGCCGACGGGGCCACCGTGCTGAAGGCGGCCGACGACGCCATGAAGCGCTCCGAGGACATGTCCTTCGAGTACGAGGTCGAGAACCAGGAGAAGGGCACCGACCCCAAGTCCATGGAGCTCCGCGTCTGGGTCAAGGACGCGCTCCGGCTGACCGAATTCGTGGCACCGGGCGACATGAAGGGCACCAAGGCGCTCGTGCTCAAGCAGGACCAGATGTACATCTACCTGCCGGCCTACAAGAAGGTCCGCCGCGTCTCCTCCTCGCTGACGCAGGGCGGCTTCCTCGGCACGACCTTCGCCAACGAGGACATCTCGACCACCGAGTACTCGCCCTACTTCGACGCGAAGCAGCTGAGCGAGAGCGAGACGGCGACGGTCCTGGAGCTGTGGCCCAAGGCGGACGCGAAGGTCGGCTACCTCAAGCTCGAGATGACGACCGACAAGAAGACCTCGCTCCCCATCGAGATCAAGTACTTCAACAAGAAGGGCGTGCACACCAAGACGGAGACCCGCAGCGACATCTCCTGCGAAGGAGAGGTCTGCAACGCGGCGGACATGACCATGGTCGACCACAGCCGGAACGACGCCAGCACCTCGCTGCTGCGTCGGGCGTGGGAAGTGAACCAGGGTCTGGACGACTCCCTCTTCACCGTGCGCAGCCTGCAGTAGCGATGCGCCGTGCCGGCGCATGGAGGACGGATGCGCTGGCTCGTATTGCTGTTGTGGATGCTGCCGACGCTCGTTCTGGCGGACGAGGCCTCGGACGACGACGACTCGGCGTCCGAAGACGCGGGGCCCTCCCCCGAAGAGCTCGAGGACGCGGCCGAGAGGGCCGCCCGGGCGGACGCTGAAGAGGCGGCGGAGGACGCAGCCGAGGAGGCCCGCGTCGCCGCGATGGAGGCCGAGCTCGAGGCCCTCAAGAAGCAGGTCGCGAAGATCGACCGCAAGGTGAACCCCAAGCGGCCGAAGATCCGCGTGCCCACGCTGGACCTTCAGCTCGGCGGCCGGATCAGCTCGGACCTGCGCTTCCGGGTGCAGGAGAAGGTCGTGGGCGACTGGTACGACCGCACGGTCCTGCCCATCGGGATCTCCCGGTTCGAGAACATCGGCCGGCTCACGGCCGACGCATCCATCAGCAAGTTCCGTGGCTACGTGGAGCTGGACTTCGTGCTGCGCGGCGACCGGCCGGCCCTCGACGGCTTCGCGGGCCTGACGGACCAGAGCCAGTTGGTCCCGACCCGCTTCGAGTCCCAGGGCGCGTACATCCAGGCGCGCGGGCTGCTGACACCGGGCCTGGACATCTCCCTCGGACACATGCTCGTGCAGTGGGGCGTGGGCGACCAGTTCAACCCCACCAACAACCTCAACGCCAACGACCTCGAGGACCCCCTCTACTTCGGGCAGCAGCAGGCCAACCTGATGCTGAAGGTCGACTACACGCTCCTGAACACGGTGACCTTCAGCGGCGTGGTCGTGCCGCTGTTCCGGCCGGCGCTGCTCCCCCAGACGGCGGTCCTCGGGCTCGCGCAGACCGACCTGCTGCCCTACGTCGACGAGGACCTGCGGCTGCGGGTGCAGGCGTCAAACTCCCTGGCCTACAAGACGGGCACGCCGGTGATGGTGGACTCCATCGAGATCCGGGAGCCCGACCGCACGCCCGAGAACATGCAGTTCGCCTTCCGCGTCGCCGCCACGCTCGGCATGCAGGACCTGGCCTTCAGCTACTACAACGGCCGCTCGGACTTCCCGACGCCGACGCTCACCGTCAACACCATCGTCGACGAGCCCATGTGCGAGGGCGATCCCACGCCGCCCACCCCGCGCGCGGTGGATGAGAACGGCGACGCGATCTACGGCGACGAGGAGGAGTGCTTCGGCGGGCGGGTCTCCTCCGCCAACGTGCTCGAGTACCCGAAGCTGCAGGTCATCGGCTTCAACGCCGCGGGCGAGATCCCGGGCATCAACGTCGGCTACCGCCTCGAGCTCGGCATCTACATCCCCGAGCGGAAGACCGGCCAGATCTTCAAGCCCACGGTCGCGCTCGATCCCACACCGCCGGGGCAGTTCGACTACGACGGCGACGGCGAAGCCGGCGGCGAGCTGCCCGAGGTGGTCTCGGACCAGGTCTTCGCCAAGTGGTCCCTCGGCTTCGACCGCAAGTTCGGGCCCGTCATCCTCAACGCCATGTGGGTGCACGGCCTGTCCGACGAGTTCGGCGCCGGCGACTGGACGACCCCCGGCGCCAAGATCCGCCGCGGCTGGACCGAGGAGGCCATCCTCGAAGAGGCCGCCCTCATCGAAGCGCCGCCCTACCCCTCGCTCTTCGAGTGCGCGACCGGCGGCGCGGAGATGGCGCGCCTCTGCGGTCGGGAGATCACGCGGCCCTCGCTCGCCGACTACCTGGTCTTCGGCATCGACATCAACTTCCTGCGGGACAAGGGCCTCATCCGCATCTTCACGATCTGGGACCTGAGCGGATACACCTACACCCAGTGGAACCCCCAGACGAACGAGCGCGAGGCCACGCACTACCACCCGTTCACGCCCGAGGGCTTCTCGGCGACCATCTACCCGGAGTTCCAGTTCAACTTCGGGCACGGCGTCGACGTCGCCGCCGGCGCGCTCATCCTGCTCGGCAAGGACTACACGAAGTTCGGCGACCCGGCGGGCGGCGGCTCCCAGGTCTACTTCCGCGCGCGCTACCGCTTCTAGTGTCCTGACCCCGGGGACTGGACACTGAGGGGGGTCAGGAGATTGAGGG
>JAJDAI010000617.1 GCA_029261955.1 Deltaproteobacteria bacterium
ATCCACTTCACGACCGGGCCGAACCAGCCCTTGTCGACCGCGCCCGCCTCGGCCCAGCCCATGTCGAGCACGTAGGGCGCGATGCCCAGCCAGGCGATGCCGGCGCCCAGCATCATCGAAGCCGACGCGCGGATGCCGATGATGGCCCCGACGGCGATCATCATGATCGAGGGGTCCAGGGCGAAGCCCAGGTTCTTCATGGAGATCTTGGAGATCCCCTTCGCGGCCAGCGCGCCGCCGGCCTTCGCCGAGATCGCGCCCGGGAACGACAGCTTGTGGATGCCGAAGACCAGGATGGCGATCTTGCTCGCCGCGCCCGCGACCATGCCGCCGAGCAACATGCGCACGCGGACCGTCGCCTCGCTGCCCTTCGCGTAGATCTCCTTGAGGGTCTCGCCGGTGGCCAGGCCGCCCGGGAAGGCGAGCTTGTCGCGCACCAGCATCTGCTTGCGCAGCCCGATGGCGACGACGACGCCCACGAGGGCGACGCTCAGGACCCAGAAGGACAGCTCCCAGTAGGTGAAGGTCCGCCCGGTGATCATGGTCAGCGCCGGGATCGGCGCCACGAGGCCCGCGGAGCTGATGGAGGCCGCCGAGCTGGCCGCGGTCTGGTTCAGGTTGTTCTCGAGCACGCCAAACTTGCGCAGCCCGAAGAGCCGGGTCGTTCCCTGCCAGAAGCCGAAGCCGAGCAGCGCCGCGGCGATGCTCATGTTCATCCCCCAGCCGATCTTCAGGCCGAGGTAGATGTTGCAGAGGCTGAGCAGTCCGCCGAACAGCATGCCGGTGCTGACGGCCCGAAAGGTCAGCGCGGGGACGCTGGGATCGACTGCGGGATAAGGCTCTTCGACAAGCTCGCTCACGGGTCCTCCGGCTCAGAGCGCGACAATCTACACGGGGCTTGGCCTTTCCGTTGCAGCCCCCGATCAACGGGCGTATAGACCCCGCGGATATGCAGTTGTCGTCTCCCAATTCGAAGCCCGGTGACCTCCCACCGGCCTCGGACCCCGGCTCGAACAAGCCGGTGGCGGTCCGTCGTCCGCTGGCCCTCGTGGTCGAGGACGACCTGGATGCGGCGACCGTCGCCGAGCACATGCTCATGACGCTCGACTACCGGGTGCAAAAGGCCGAAGACGCGCTCCAGGCCCTGACCTGGCTCTCGGACCACCGGCCCGACCTCATCCTGCTCGACATCTGCCTGCCGACGCTGGACGGCGTGGCCTTCGCGAAGGTCCTGCGGCGTACCCACGGCCTGGAGACGCTGCCCATCATCGCGGCCAGCGGGATCTACAAGTCGGGCAGCCGGCAGGTGGACGAGCTCCGTCAGCTGGGGGTCCGGACCTTCCTCGCGAAGCCCTTCGGCCTCCGGGCGCTGCGCTCGGCGCTGGACTCGGAGCTGAGCTCCCCCGTGGTCCCGAGCACCTTCGAGCGCGGCGGCACCCGAGCCGCCCTGGCGCGGCTCGCGCAGGGCTGGGAAGACGTGCTGCTCATCCGCTGCTCCGAGGACAGCCTCTGCATCACGGGTCGCCGTCAGGCCCCGGACGTCGGCGCCTACGTGCCCATCGAGATCCCGCCGGAGGACGACATCCCCAGCGTGGCCCTCCTGGCTCGTGTGGACCGGATCGCGGCTGACGGCCCCCAGTGGGAGGCCACCTGCGCGGTGCACGCCGCCCAGCCACGCCGCGCCCTCGAGCAGATCCGGCATCGGCTGCTGAACTGAGCGTGCGGTTGCTGCCCCGGCGTCTGGCCCTCGCGGTCGCGTCCGCCGCGGTGCTGCTGTCCTTCGGGCAGGCCTTCACCCTCGGACTCTTCGGCGACGGGCTCCAGTACGGCCTGATCGCGCGCAACCTCGCCGAAGGCCACGGCTCCTTCTGGAACCTGCAGGACGTCGGCCCCTTTCGGGACCAGCCGCCCCTCGGGCTCTGGCTCCAGAGCCTCTGGTTCCTCCTTGTCGGCGACGGGCTGCACACCGAGCGGCTGTGGAGCCTGCTGAGCACCCACGCGCTCATCCTGGCCACGCCCTTCGTGCTGCGGCGAGCCGACATCCGCGCGCCGCTCTGGCCCTTCCTGCTGCTGATCTGGGTGAACCCACACACGGTCTGGGTCGCCCTGAACAACGTGCTCGA
Source organism: Deltaproteobacteria bacterium (assembly GCA_029261955.1). Classification (GTDB taxonomy): domain Bacteria; phylum Myxococcota_A; class UBA796; order UBA9615; family UBA9615; genus CALCXL01. The sequence continues at coordinate 2,124 of JAJDAI010000617.1, forward strand.
GCCGACGATGGCGCTCTTCGCGCTCGGCGCGGTGGGGGCGGCGCTGCGCGGGGTCTCCAGCCGGCGGGCCCTGCCCTCGCTGTTGGCGGGCCTGCTCGTGCTCGGCGCCGTGCTCTGCAAGGGGCCGGCAGGGCTGTTCCCCCTCGCGGTGCCCGCCTGCGCCGCGGCCTGCGGCACGACCGACCGGCGCACGGCGGCGCGGAGCAGCGCCTGGATGCTGCTCGGCTTCGGCCTGCCTTTCGCCGCGATCCTCCTGGGCCCCGGCGGCGCCTTCTTCGCGGAGTACCTGGACGAGCAGCTGCTCGCGGCCCTGCGGGGGGAGCGGGACCGGGCGGATCAGCGCTTCTTCCTGGTGAAGGCCTTCGCCCAGGACTTCGGCGTGACAGCGGCCGTGGCCCTGGGCCTCTGGATCGCCGCCGGCCGACCGGCCCTGGCCCTGCGGCGCGCGCGCCTGCCCCTGCTGATCGGGCTCTGCGCCGCGCTGCCCCTGCTCATCAGCCCGAAGCAGGCGCGCTGGTACCTGCTGCCCGCGACGCCCTACCTCACGGCGGCGCTGGCCCTGGCCCTGCGGGATGCCTGGCGCGCCCTGGAGACGCGCGCATCGATGACGGTCGCGACCCGGCTCGCCGCCCTCTTCCTCATCGCGACCCCCGTCGCCGCCTTCGCGACGCGCGGCCACATCGACGAGCGCCGCGTGCTGCAAAGGGACCTGATCGAATTGGAGATCAACGGCCCCCTGCACGCCTGCCAGCCCGAGCAGCTGTGCTCGCGCGGCCTGCTCTTCGGGCTCGCCCGCATCCACCGCGCGGAGCTGCTGCCCCCGGCCGAGGCGCCGGGCCTCCACCTGGGGCAGCCGCCCTGTCAGCCGGCCTGCGAGCGGACCGAGCTGCGATCGCTCAGCCTCTGGTCCTGCCCCTGAGGGCTACTGGCACTGGATGTTGCCGACGCCCAGCACGGCGCACCAGTTGCCCCAGTTCCAGTCGATGCTGTTCTGGCTGTTGAACAGGTGGCAGACGCTGCGCCCGGTGCAGGCCGAGCCGCCGTCGTGGGACACGACCGAGTTGTAGCCGTTGATCTGGCAGGCC
>JAJDAI010000618.1 GCA_029261955.1 Deltaproteobacteria bacterium
GAGACCCCGGTGGCCGGCTTCGACCGGCTGAGCGAAGACGGCGTCGCGCGCGGCCTGAGCGAGGTGCTGGACCACCCCGGCGACTTCGACGAGTACCTGGCCTACGGCGAGGGCGGCGACCTGGTGCTCGAGGATCTCGACGCCGACGGCGACCTCGACCTGGTCTTCCACCAGTTCACCGGCGCGCCGAAGCTCTACCGCAACGACGGCGAAGGTCAGTTCGAGGCCGTGACCGGCACGGTGGAGATCGAAGGCGACTTCCGATCGACGGGCGGCGGCGCGCTGGACCTGGACGGCGACGGGCTGCCCGAGCTGCTGCTGCTCAACGGCAACGAGCTGCGCGCCTGGCGAAACGAGGGCGATCTGGACTTCGGCGAGTCCTGGACGGTGCACGCGGAGCTCGCGCCACCGCGCCTCGACCTGCTGGTGATGGCCTGGTCCGACTTCAGCGGCGACGGCTGGGTGGACCTGTTCCTGGCCTCCGGCGCGCAGGGCGGCTTCGAGGAGCCGGTGCCCGAGAACGGCGCGCCGGACCTGCTCTTTCTGGGCAGCGCGGACGGCTTCTCGGAGCCGCGCCAGGTGATCGGCACCGACCCCGGCACGATCCTGCTGGTGGCCCTGCCCACCGACTACGACCAGGACGGCCGCGTCGACCTCTTCCTGCCGACCGATCTCGGGCACCCGAGCAACCTCTGGCACAACACGGCGACCGACGGCGAGGGCTGGCCGGTGCTGGAGGACGAGGCCCCGGCGCTCGGCGCGGACCTGGTGCTCTCGGCCATGGGCGCCGACGGCAGCGACCTCAACCGCGACGGCCTCCCCGACTACTGCATCACCGACGTGGGCCGACCGGTCTGCCTGCTGAGCAGCGAGTTCGGCTACGTCGAGTCGGCCGCGGCCCTGGGCGTGCTGCCGGCGAGCCCGGTGGGCCCCGACGGCACCGTGGGCTGGTCCTTCGACTTCGCCGACCTGGACAACGACGGCTGGGACGACGCGCTCCAGGCCAGCGGCCCCTTCCCCGAGGAGATGAAGGGCGGCTCCCAGGAGGAGGACCTGCCCGACCTCGTCTGGCAGGGGGAGGAGACCGGCTTCACCGACCGCACCGCGATGCTGGGCTTCGGCGACGTCGCCAACCACGTCGGCCTCGCGACCGGCGACGTGAACGGCGACGGCTTCCTCGACGTGGTGCTCGCCGGGCCGGGCACGCGGCCGAAGCTGTGGATGAACGAGTGCGGCGACGGGGCCTGGATCGAGGTCCACCCGCGCGGCCCCGAGGGCAACAGCCAGGGCTTCGGCCTGCGGGTCGAGGTCGAGGTCGGGGCCGATCGCCAGGTCCGCGAGATCGCGGGCATGCGCGGGCAGGCGCAGGGCCCCTCGAGGGTCCACATCGGCCTGGGCACCGCGAGCAGCATCGACCGCCTCACGGTCACCTGGCCCGACGGGGTCGTGCAGCAGGCCACGGACGTCGGCGTGAGCCGGGTCGTGACCGCGACGCACCCGGACGCGCCTTGATGAACCGCTGGCTCCTGCTCCTGCCTCTGCTCCTGGGCTGCCCCGAGGAGCCCGACGACGACGAGCTCCCCTGCGAGCGCGTGGGCTCCGCGTCGATCCTCGAGGGCTGGGACAGCCGCTTCACGGGTGCGCTCTCCAGCCCGCAGGCCGGCGACGCCTACCTCGCCAACGACCTCGTCCAGGTCGTGATCCAGGGCCCCGGGCGCAGCCTGGGCGTGAACCCCTGGGGTGGCAACATCATCGACGCCGACGTGCTGCGCGACGACGGCAGCTTTCGCGACGCCTTCGGCGAGGTGGGCGCCTTCATCAACCTCGCGGGCAGCGGCTCGGCCGACCGCGTCGAGGTGCTCAGCGACGGGTCTTGCGGCGAGCCCGCCCAGGTCCGCGTGCGCGGCAGCTACGTGCTGAGCGACTACATCAACCTCACGACCGGCATCGACATCGTGCTGCCCGGCGCGCTGGACGGCGTCGAGCTGGACGCCCTGCACCCGCTGTCCCTCGAGACGACCTACACCGCCGTGCCGGGCGAGTCCTTCGTGCGCGTCTCGCTGACGGCGACCAACGAGGGCGAGGCGAACCTGCCCTGGGTGCTGGCCTGGCTGGCCGAAGCGGGCATCACCCGCGCCTTCATCCCCAGCGACGTGGGCTGGGACCTCAGCCAGTTCGGCGGCGCGGAGTACCTCGTCTTCGCAGGCGAGGAGGTGGCCTACGGCATGGTCCCGCTGACCCCCGAGCGCCACCCCGCGCGCGGCTACGTGTCCCTGGTCGGCGCCTACGCCCTGGCCCACGACCGCTCGATCCTCGACATCTTCGGCTACCCCGACGCGGCCGAGGTCATCGCCCCGGGCGGCTCGAACACCTCGGAGCTGGCCTTCGCCATCGGGGCGGACCACGCCTCCGTCGTGCAGGCCCTGCGCGGCGCCCTGGGCGAGCCGGCCTGCACGCCGGTCACCGGCACCGTCACGGACGGGATCGGCCCCGTCGAGGGGGCCTTCGTGGCCGTGCTCGGCCTGGACGAGGGCGCGGACGGCCCCGACCTCGCGCGCACCCGCAGCGCGTCAGACGGCAGCTACCGACACTGCCTTCCCCCCGGCCCCGTGCGCTTCCTCGCGGGCCAGGAGGGCCGGCCCTACGCCGGGGGTCAGGACACTCCAGCGCGCGTCGACTTCGAGGTGGGCTCGTCCGCAGGGACCCTGGATCTGTCCCTGCCCTCGACCGGCCGGCTGAGCGCGACCATCACCGACGCTGCCGGCGCCCCCCTGCCCTGCCGCCTCACGGTCTACGGGGTGGACCCCTCGCCGCACTCCTACCGCCTGGACGGCGACCGCTTCGACCCGCGGCCGCCCGGCGTGGTCGCGGTGCTCGACTCGGCGGACGGCAGCTTCGACCTGCGGCTCGAACCCGGCGACTACGACGCGGTCTTCACGCGGGGCCCGGAGTACACGCTGCACCGCGAGCCCATCTCGGTGGTCGATCAGGCCAGCGTCACCGGCACCCTGCACCGCGTCGTCGACACGGCAGGCTTCCTGTCGGGCGACTTCCACGTGCACGCGCAGCGCTCGCCCGACTCCCAGGTCCTGGACACGGAGCGGGTGGCCAACATGGCGGCCGAGGGCGTGGAGATCCTGGTCAGCACCGACCACGCGCACGTCACCGACTACGCCCCGACGGTGGAGGCCCTGGGCCTGGGCGCGTGGATGAGCACGATCCCCGGGCAGGAGATCACGACCTTCGACTACGGGCACTTCAACGGCTTCCCGCTGGACTTCGACGCGAGCCGGCACGACGGCGGCGCCCTGGACTGGCCGGGCCTGTCGCCGACGGAGATCGGCGAGGCGCTGCTGGCCCAGCCCGAGGACACGATCTTCCAGGTCAACCACCCGCGCGCCGTGCCCGCGCCGGGTGAAGGCAACTACTTCAACAACGTGGACCTGCAGTTCGACGCCGACGGGCCCTACGTCGGCGCGGACGCCCGGGACCCGCTCGCGGTGCGGCTCGACGCGGACGCGCAGATGCTGACCACCAGCTTCGTCGCGGTCGAGGTGATGACCTGGCTCGACGTGCAGGGGCTGAGCGACTGGTTCAACTTCCTGAACGCCGGCGTGCGCTTCACGGCGACCGGCAACAGCGACACCCACACCCTGGCCGTGGAGAGCAGCGGCTGGCCCCGGAACTTCGTGCGGGTCGCGGCCGAGCCGGCGGATCTGGCCCCCGAGGACCTGGTGCACGCCCTGCACGAGGGGCGCAACGTCGTCAGCTTCGGGCCCTTCGTGCGGCTGACCGCCAACGGCGGCCTGGTGGGGGACACCGTGGAGCCCACGAACGGCGAGGTGACGGTCTCGGTCAACGTGCAGGCGCCGCCCTGGATCCCCTTCGACTCGGTGCTGCTGCTCGACGGAGCCAGCCAGACGGTGCTCGCGGGAGGCGCGGTCACCCCCCAGCTCGTCTCCGCCGGCGCCGCCCCGGAAGCTCAGCGCCTGGAGCTGCAGCTCGACCACACCTTCCAGCCGGCGGCCGACACCTGGCTCGTGGTGCTCGTTCAGGGCGCGGCTGGGCTCTTCCCCGGCGTGCCCTACAACACCAGCGACCCGGCCACCCTGGACCTGGCGGCGATCCGCGCGGGCCTCGTGGACGGAGCCGCGACGGCCTTCGCCGCGACGAACCCCATCTTCATCGACGCCGACGGCGACGGCTCCATCACCCCGTCCCACCTCGTGCTGCCCCAGGACTTCCAGGACTGGCGCTGGGAAGATCGCACCCACCCGTACTAGAAGAGCCCATGCACCGACTCGCCCTGCTCATCCTGCTCCTCTCCGCCTGCAGCTCGGCCCGCCCCGGCCGCGGGGGCGACGACGACGATGACGACTCGGCGGCGGACGACGACGACGCGACCGGCGACGACGACGACGCGACCGGCGACGACGACGACGCGACCGCAGACGACGACGACGACGACGACGACAGCACGCCCGACGTCCCCCTCACGATCTCCGACCTGACCTCCGGCGCCGTGCCCCTGAACACCGAGGTCAGCCTGGGCGAGGTCTACGTCACCAGCCAGCCCCGCATCTTCGAGGACGACGGCGACGCCCTCTTCTGGATCCAGGACGGCGAGGAGCGGGGCGACGGCATCGCCGTCTACACCTACACCTCCGTGCTCGAGGCCCACCCCGAGCTGATGCCCGGCACGTCCTACTCCATCACCGGCATCTTCGACGAGGGCTTCGACGTGCCGCAGCTGCGGCTCACCGACGCAGACGACCTGGACTACCTCGGCGACAGCCCGGCGCTCGATCCCGTGCCGGTCGACGCAGCGGAGCTGGCCGACGGGGTCTCCAGCGATCCCCTGCTGCTCGGTATGCTCGCGCGGCTGAGCGGGGCCGGGGTCGACAGCGGCCCGAGCTTCTCGAGCTACGGGCAGTGGTCCGCCGACGACGTGGTGGTGGACGACGCCTGGGTCTGGGCCGACGTGGACCCCGGCTACGACGTGAGCGTCACGGGCATCGTGCACAGCAGCTTCGGGGATGTCGTGATGCTGCCGCGGACCGAGGCCGACCTCGACTTCGAGCACCCCGGCTGCGGCTCCTGGAGCGACCCGGGCGACGCACGCACGCTCAACTGCCGCGAGCTCGAGCCCGGCACCGGAGTCACGGTCTGGGATCTGGTCGTCACCTCGCCGGCGCCCTGGTACGGGGATGCCTTCTTCGCGGAGCTGTTGGGGGCCGAAGCCTTCGCCGGACTCCAGATCTTCGGCGCGACGGAGCTCGATCTGCCGGCCGTCGGTGCGGTCGTGGTGGTCACCGGCGTCTACGACGAGTACGGCGGGCAGAGCGAGGTCGTCGTCTCCGACGCCAACGACATCGTGGAGATCGGCACGGCCTCGGTCAGCCCGGGCCTGGTCTTCGACCCCTGCGACCTCAGCGAGGCCGATGAGGGCATGCTCCGCTGGTTCCCCCTCGTCCAGGTGCTGCCCCAGGACAGCGACGCCGAGGACTTCGGCTACGTCGAGGTCGCCGGGTGCCCCCACGTCCAGGTGAACGGGCAGTTCTTCGGGTCGAACGAGGAGTTCAACAGCCACGTGCAGACCGGCGCCATCGAGGACCTCGTCGCGGTGGTGTCCGAGAGCTTCGGCATCGTACGCGTCTCCCCCCGCAGCACCGAGGATTGGGCCGCCTGGGACTGAGGATCCCCACGCGCGTGTTAGCTTTTCGCGGTGCCAGCGCCGAGCATCCAGCCCTACCTGAGCGCCTTCCACCTCGGGTGGCTGGCGGCGCACCGCCCGCGGCCGGCCACTGAGCGGCTGCACGGCGCCTACCTGCTGATCGATGTCGTCGGCTTCACGGCGATCACGCAGCGCCTCTCGAAGGAGGGAGCGCGCGGCGCGGAGCGGCTGAACGAGGTCCTGAACCACAGCTTCGGCCGCGTCGTGAACGTCATCGAAGGGCACGGCGGCGACGTCATCACCTTCGCCGGCGACGCGGTGCTGGCGGCCTGGCCCGCCCGCAGCGCGGATGACCTCGAGGAGCTCGTCCTGCTCGCCGCCCAGGCGGGGCTCGCAGTCCAGCAGGTGCAGGCCCACCCCGAGCTATCGCTGGAGCTGCGGGGCTCCGTGGGAGCGGGGCCGCTCAGCGCCTTCGAGGTGGGCGGCGTGGACGGCCGCTGGATGCTGGTCGCCGCCGGCACCCCCCTCGTGCAGGTGGCCCGCGCCGACGAGGCCTGCCGCCCCGGCGAGGTCGTCGTCGCCCGCG
>JAJDAI010000619.1 GCA_029261955.1 Deltaproteobacteria bacterium
CAGCTCGCGCCGCAGCAGGAGGGCGTCATCGAAGCGCTGCCAGGCGGTGTCGAGGTCCCGGCGCCTCAAGTCCATCTGGCCGGCCGCCTCCAAGGCGGCTGCCTCGACCGCCGGGCTGAGGGACCCGCCCTCCAGCAGCGACTCCGCGATGGCGGCCGCCTCGTCCAGCCGCCCCGCCGAGCCCAGCAGCTCCATGCGCAGCGCCCGGACCTCACCGAGCCGCGCGGGGTGGTCGACCAGCACCGCCTCCACCCGATCGAGGCGCTCCAGATTCTTGGCGACGGAGCCCGAGATGCGGCTGCCGCGCACCGCCGCCAGCAGGCAGTCCGCGGCCGCCAGGGGCTGATCGGCCTGGAGCAGGTGGTGTCCCCGCCGGGCCCTCGACTCCGCGTCGAAGCGGCCAGCCAGGGGCTCGGCGCAGTGGCGGTTGAGCTCCGCCCAGCGCCCGGCTTCCCGGCTCCGCCGCACCACGCTCTCCCGGAGCAGCGGCCCCCCGAAGCGGACCCGCTCCCCCACCGCGCGCAGCAGGCCGCCGGCGAGCGCGACCGCCCGCAGCGCCGAGGGATCCGGCAGGCCGGCCGAGGCGCAGGCAGCCCTCCAGTCCTCGGCCCGAAGCTCGGAGCCCAGGGCCGCCGCGAGCTCGAGCAGCGCGGGGTCGTGGCCCTGCTCGACCGTGCCGAGCCGAGCCGCCAGCAGGCCGTGCAGGCCGTCGGGGATGGCGGGTGCTGCGTCCGCACCGAGTTCGAAGCCCGCCGGCCCCGGTCGGAGCAGGCCCCGCTGCACCCAGTCGGCGAGCAGCTGCAGCGCGAAGGCCGGGTTGCCGGCTGCGCGTTCCAGGATCTGCTGGACCGCGCCATCGGCCAGCACCAGGCGGCCCCGCAGCAGCTCGGCCATGGCGACGGAGTCGAGCGGCGGCACCTCGATGCGCTCCAGCTCGGGATCGGCGATGCCGGAGGGCGCGAAGCTCGCTGCGGTCGCGACGATCATCAGGGGCGAGGCTTCGCGGCGCTGGCGGTCGAGCAGCGCATCGACCAGGCCGCAGACGTCGGGGTCGCGGTGCACGTCCTCCAGCCAGAGGATCAGGGGACGACGCTGGGCCAGGCGGTGGAGCTGACGCCCCGCCAGCTCGCGCCGCATGGACACGGGCGCGCGGGGCGTCTCGGGCCGGGGGGCGAGCAGATCGGTCAGGGCCTCGACCTCGGCCAGATCCTCGCAGCCCAGGGCGCCCAGCTCGGCGGTGACGCGGGCCCGGCAACCGGCCCGGCTCAAGCCCTCGATGCGGAGCTGGGCTGCGAGCAGCCGGGGCGAGGCCGCGGACGAGCCCGCGGCGCCGGGGCGCAGGGTGAGGATCTGCGCGAGGCCCAGCTCGGCCGTGCGCTCGCAGAGCCAGCGGGCGAGCCGCGATGTCCCCTGCCCCGCCGTGCCCGTCAGCAGCACGCCGCGCCCGACGCCCTCCTCCGAGGTGGCCCGGAAGCCCTCCCAGAGCCGGTCGCGGATGCGCTCCCAGCCCACCAGCGGCCCTTCGCGCACGCCCATCAAGCCGAGGCCGGCGCCCAGCAGCTGGGGTGATGGGGCCTCCCAGGCGGGGCGACGCCAGCTGGCCGGAACGGGCACGGCACCCGTCGGCTGGGGCGCGGCCGACAGCTCGCTCCCGCCCTCGGAGGTCGTGGCGCGGATGCTGCTGAGCGTCCAGGGGCGGGTCGCGCCGTCCCCCTCCTCGAACTCGACGGTGTCCTCCTCGTAGGTCACCTCGGCCGGCGCCCCGGTGCCCACCGGCGGTCCGAAGGCGGCCAGCGCGCGGGCCGCGTCGCCGGCGCAGGCGTAGCGCTCGTGCACGGGCTTGCTGAGCAGCTTGCGGAGCCAGGGCTCGAGGGCCTCCGGAACGGGGTGGGCCGGGCGAAAGGTCGGCGGCTCCATCGTGCGCTGGGCGAGCACCACGTCGGCGACGTTGCGCGCGACGAAGGGCGGGCGACCGCAGGCCAGGTTCCAGGCGAGGCAGGCGAGCGCGTAGAGATCGGTCCAGGGCCCGAACTGCCGCCACCGGCCGTCGCACTGCTCGGGGGACATGTAGTTGGGGGTGCCCGCGAAGGTCGCGTCGGCCTCGCTGGCCTGCGACGACAGGTGGGCCAGGCCGAAGTCCGTGAGCTTCAGCCCCGGACGCGGGTCGGCCTCGGTGGCCAGCAGGACGTTGCCCTTCTTGATGTCCCGGTGGATGACGCCGCGCGCGTGAGCGTGAGCGAGGGAGTCGAGCAGGCCCATCAGCACCTGCCTCAACGCCTCCCAGCGCAGGGGCTTCTTGCGATCGGCCAGGCTGCCGCCCGACGCGAGCTCCATCACCAGGTAGGGCGCGCCCTCGCCCAGCTTGCCCTCGGAGCGGGCCGCGACGTCCGCGGGCACCCGGCCGTAGTCGAAGACGAGCACGATGCCGGGGTGGTCCAGCGAAGCGGCCGCCTGGACCTCGGTCTCGAAGCAGCGCAGGAAGGTCTCGTCGCGCGTGCGGCGCGGGTCGAGCACCTTGACGGCGACCGGCAGGCCCTGCTCCCGGTGGACACCCGAGAAGACGGACGCCATGCCGCCACGGCCCAGCGGGCCGAGCACATCGAAGGCCCCGAGCGACAGGCGTTCCAGCACGTCGGCATCCTAGTCGGCGAGCCCGGCGGCGGCGAAAGATCGCGGCCCGAACAAAGCGTCGCCGGGCGCGCTCGACGCTGGCAGAATGCCGCGTCCCAACGACCCCGGGGAGACCGATGGCGAAGCTGTATTTCTACTTCTCGGCCATGAACGCCGGCAAGAGCACCACCTTGCTGCAGTCCGACTACAACTACCGCGAGCGCGGCATGAACACGCTGCTGTTCACGCCCCGGCTGGATGACCGCTACGACGTCGCCCAGATCACCTCGCGCATCGGGCTGTCCGCCGAGGCCATCGCCTTTCGCCCCGAGGACGACCTCTTCGTCGAGGCCCGGGGCCGGCACCGCGAGCTGGGCATCGACTGCATCCTCGTGGACGAGGCGCAGTTCCTGACCCCGACCCAGGTCCTGCAGCTGACCCTCATCGTCGACAAGCTCGACATCCCCATCCTCTGCTACGGCCTGCGCACCGACTTCCGGGGCGAACCCTTCGAGGGCAGCAAGTACCTGCTCGCCTGGGCCGACTCGCTGGTGGAGCTGAAGACCGTCTGCTCGACGGGCAAGAAGGCGACCTTCAACGCGCGCCTCGACGCCAACGGCGAGCGTGTCTGGGAAGGGGCCCAGATCGACATCGGGCACCACTACGTCGCGATGTCGCGCAAGGCCTTCGAGCTCGAGAAGGTCTCGCCCATCGGCTACGTCGCCCCGCAGGACGAGGGCGAGACCGGCGCCGGCGCCGGGCAGATCGCCCAGGCCTGAAGCCTGGGGGTCAGGCCCAGCTGACGAGCACCCCAGCCCCGACGCCGATCCCCAGGTCCTGGGCGGCATCGCCCTGGGCCGCGGCGACCTCGAGCCAGCCGCCGCTGCCGATCAGCGCCACGATCTGCCCCGGCGCGGCGTCGCTGTAGGTGCGCACGAAGCCGTCGACCCGACGCCCCTCGATCGTGATCCGCAGGGGCTGATCGGGCAGCAGGCTCCCGGGCAGATCGGTGATGAGGTTCCCGAAGTGGTCCACGGTCACGACGACCGCGCGGGCGCTGTGCTCGCCGATGCGGGGCGCCGGCAGGTCGAGCAGCTCGGGTTCGATGGCGGGTCCGCAGTCCTCGGGCCGCACGGCCCCCGACGCGAGCAGGGCGCCGGCGGGGGCGAAGAGGTCCCGGCCGTGGAAGGTGGCGCTTCGCGAGTCGAGGCCCAGCTCGGGGGCGGCGAGCTCCCAGGCCTGCAGGGCGCGACCGCGGGCGAGCAGGGTCAGGAAGCCGTTGTCCGGCCCCACCACCACCTGATCCCCCACCCTCGCCACGAGCGGCCGGCGCGCGCTGCCGACCCCCGGGTCGACCACGACGACGTGCACGGTGCCCGGCGGGAACCAGGGTGCACCCTCCGCCAGCAGCCAGGACGCGCGGGCCACGTCCTGGGCGGGCACGTGGTGGCTGATGTCCACGAGCGTCAGGCCCGGAGCGCGGCTGAGCACCACGCCCTTCATGGCGGCGACGTAGTGGTCCGAGGTGCCGAAGTCCGTAAGCAGGGTGAGGATGCCGCTGGGGGTCATGGCCCGAGTCTATCGGGATCCGACGCCCCCCTCCCCCGCGGTGCGGCGAGCCCCGCGATCCGGCTGTAGGCTTCGGGCAGATCACGAGGGCCCCGATGCCGACCGACCCCCAGACAGCCCAGAAGACCCTCCGCGCGGCCGCGCTCGCCTACCCCGAGGCCTACGCGGAGAGCCCCTGGGGCGAGCTGGCGATCAAGACGCGCAAGAAGAGCTTCCTCTTCATGAACGAGGGCGGGGACCGGCTGTCCCTGTCCCTGAAGCTCAAGGAGAGCAACATCACCGCCCTGCAGCTGCCCTTCGCGAAGCCGACGCACTACGGCATGGGGCGGCACGGCTGGGTGACCTCGGTCTTCGAGGCGGGCAGCGAGGTCCCCGTCGAGATGCTGCTCGAGTGGTTGGACGAGAGCTTTCGGGCGGTGGCACCCAAGACCCTCGTCAAGCAGCTGGGCGAGGGCCGGCCCGTGCCGAGGCCGATGCCGGACGCCGGTGGGCTGGCCGTGCTGGTGGCGGGCCACGACGCGCTGCGCACGGCGCGGGCGGCGGAGGGCTTGCGCGCACGCTCGGCGACCGTGCTCGGCCCCGTGAACCCCGGCGGCGACGAGCTGGACGCGGTGGGCGAGGCCGCGGTGATCGTCATCGACCTGGGGCGGACGATCGAAGAGGGCCTGGACCTGGCGATGGGTCTGGCGGGTTCGGGGCCGCGGGGCCTGCACATGGTCCTGGCGGGCGTGCGCGACGCGAAGACCGAGAAGCGCGTGCGGGACTCGGTGCCCGAGGCGGCGATCGTCTCGAGGGAGCCTCCCGGCGACCCGGACCTGCTGGACGCCCTGGTTCAGGCTTTCTGTGGAGCCGCGGGGGGTTAGACTGCGCGCCGTGAACCCACGCGCCCTGATCCTCCTGTCCGCCTTGCTCGCCGCCCCCGCGCTTGCGGGCTCCGGCGGCCCCGATGCCTTCGGCTACACCTGGATCGACAGCGACAGCGGTCACCCCGTACCGCCCGCCTACGACCCACCGAGCAGCAACGACATCCGCGTGGGCACGGACTCCTACGGCACGGAGGCCATCGGCTTCCCCTTCGAGTTCTACGGGCAGGTCTACACGGAGATGAACGTGCAGGCCGACGGCGGTCTGAGCTTCGGCAACTCCAGCTACAACCTGCCCTACAACAACGCCTGCCTGCCCGAGGCCAGCGCGCCAGCCCTGATCGTGCCCTGGTGGGACGACCTGGAGCCCTGGCCCGGCGGGCTCTTCGACGACGCCGACATGCAGACGGAGCTGTACGGGACGACGCCCAACCGCATCCGCGTGATCGAGTGGGAGGGTGCGGACCACTACAGCGTCGGCGGCGAGGTCACCTTCGAGATCCACCTGCACGAGGACGGGTTGATCGAGATGCTCTACCTCGACACCGACCTCAGCGGCTCGAGCTACGACGACGGGGACTCGGCGACCGTCGGCATCCAGGCCCCCTCGGGCAGCTCCTACCTGCAGATCAGCTGCGACGACGACGTGCT
>JAJDAI010000620.1 GCA_029261955.1 Deltaproteobacteria bacterium
GCCCGACGACGACGACGACGCGACGCCCATCGAGTGCGACCTGAGCTGGATCGTGGAGTCGCAGGAGGAGGTCTCCTTCGACGAGACCATCCAGCCGATGTTCGACCTGCACTGCGACCCCTGCCACACGGTGTTCGGGGAGGCGGACCTGTCGCTGGTGCCGGGGCTCGCGCACGGCAACATCGTCAACGTGCCCAACTCCATCCCCGACAACCTGCCCTGGGGCGACCAGATACGCATCGTGCCGAACAGCCCCGAGCAGTCCTACATGCTCCACAAGTTCCTCGGCTGCGAGTCGGCCGATCCCATCTGGGGCTACTTCGGCGCGCCCATGCCTCCCGCCATCGGCGAGGTCATCCCCCTGACGGAGGAAAAGATCAGCCTCATCTGGTCGTGGATCGTCCAGGGTGCGCAGGACAACTGAGTCGATGATCGCCCGCCTCCTGCTTCTGCTGCTCCTGCTCCCCGGCTCGGCCCTCGCCGGCCCGGGCATCTACGCGACCGGCTGGAACGCCGAGACCGGCAGCCACTACGACAAGGGCACGGGCCTCGGCGTCACGATCGACGGCGGCTCGCGCACCGAGTACCGCTTCCGGGCGCTGCGCACCGCGCGCGACGAGATCGTGCTCTGGAACCCGCTCTGGCAGAGCTTCTGGTTCTCGGTCCGGGACGACCGCCCGCGCTCCGTCGTGTCGTTCGAGACCTCGGTCCGCGGCGGCGTGGACACGGACACCGGCGACTTCCGGGGCGAGGTGCTCTACGCCTACGTGGACCTGGCTCCGGCGAAGCCCTGGGCCCGCCTGCGCATCGGGCGGCAGCTGCTGGCGACCAACGGCCGCGGCGGCTGGACCCGCTTCGACGGGGTCTCCAGCCGGCTGACCCTGCACCACCTCGGCATCGAGGCCTACGCCGGCACCTCGCTGCGCTCCCGCCTGGTGGTGGTGCCCGAGGGCGAAGAGCTGGACAGCGGCTGGGGCAAGGACTGGACCTACGGCTTCTCGCTGTCGGCGGTGAACCTGCGGGACACGCAACTGCGCCTCGGCTTCCAGGATCGCTTCCGCAACGGGCAGCTGTCCCGGCGGCACCTCACCGTCGACCTGCACAAGGGCATCCTCGGGCGGGTGAACCTGCGCGGCAACCTGTCGGTGGACCTGCTGCACCAGCGGCTCCAGGAGGCCTTCGTCGGCGTGGATGGCCGGCCGCTCCAGTGGCTCAAGCTCGGCTTCGAGTACGAGCGCTGGCAGCCCAGCTTCGACGCCGACGAGATCTGGTCGGTCTTCCGCACGGACCCCTACGACGCGCTGCGGGGACACGCCTACGCGAGCCCCTTCGGCTGGCTGACGGTCTGGGTCGGTGGCGGCGCGCAGCTCTACCCGGACGCCATCAGCCGGGACAACGTGCCCTTCGAGGACATCGAGAACGTCTCCGGCAGCCAGAACGCGGGCGTGCGGGTGCGGCCGGTGGACTTCCTGGAGTTCTCGGTCGACGAGCGGCTCATCGACGGCGCGGGCGGCCAGAAGATCGCGGTGGCCATCACCGGGCGGGTGCGGCCTTTCCGCGGCCGGCTCCAGGTGGGGGTGCGCGGCGACATCCAGCGTTACGACTTCGAGCTCCAGCCGGGGCTCGAGGGCAACTACGGCGGTCTGTCCCTGGACGTCTCGGGCTCGCCCGTTCCCTGGGTCCGGGTTTCTGCCCGCGGTCAGTACATCTTCACGCCATTCCTCAAGAACAACTTTCAGGTTTCCGCCACCCTCGACTTCCTGCTGGGCGTGCGCATTCACGACACCAGCAAGGCGGCTGCCTCGCTGCGTGACCGCCAGGGCGCGATGCTGGCTGGTGCCGGCCGCGCGCTGCCCGGTGTGGGGCGAAACCTGGCCGGCCTGGATGGTGGCATCGGCGTGACGGGGGCCCTGCGATGAGCCGCCTGGCCCTGGTGGTGGGTGTAGCCCTGTGCGTGGCGCTGCTCGGCACGACCGCTGCGCGCGCGCAGTGGACGCGTTCCGTCGACGTGATGCCCGAGCAGTCCCTGCCCCTGACCTTCTCCCACCAGAAGCACCTCGCGCAGGGGGTGCAGTGCGCGCTCTGCCACATGACGGTCTTCGGCAGCGAAGACGCGCGGGACCACAACATCCCGAACCACCAGACTTGCGGCATCTGCCACCGCATGGACCTGCCCAACGCGGCGGAGATGTTCCCCAAGTCGGGCTGCATCCACTGCCACACCGGCTTCGAAGCAGGTGAGCCTTCGCAGCTCGCCGGGCCGCCCTTCTACGGGCCGCTTGACGGAGCGCCACAGCCCCCGCGCGTCGACATCCCCGCGGCGCTGCTGACCTTCTCCCACAAGACCCACATCGATCAGGGCGTGCCCTGCCTCGACTGCCACCAGGGCGTGGACGGCGTCGATCTCGCGACCCGCGAGCACCTGCCGCACATGGCCACCTGCCTGGGCTGCCACGACGGCGTCAAGGCTCCGGCCGAGTGCACCACCTGCCACCTCCAGGGGGTCGGCGGGCGCATCCTGACGGACCTGGGAGGCCCCCAGCCCCTGATGCCCGGCGGGCGCTTCCGCCCGGACGACCACGGGGACCCCCGCTGGCTCAAGGTGCACCAGAGCGCCGCGCGGGCGGACGAGTTCAGCTGCGAGAGCTGCCACTCCAAGAACTTCTGCCTGAGCTGCCACGACGGCACCCAGAAGCGCATCGATCTGCACCCGGCCGACTGGGTCATGACGCACGGCCTCGAGGCCCAGCGCCGCTCGCTCGACTGCTACGCCTGCCACGAGCCGGAGCTGGACTGCATGTC
>JAJDAI010000063.1 GCA_029261955.1 Deltaproteobacteria bacterium
GAGGTCGCCAACGTGCCGCCGGGCGAGTCCATCGTCGTGCGCTTCGAGTACGTCGAGCTGGCCGACTACTACGACGGGGAGTTCGAGTTCGTCTTCCCGATGGTCGTCGGGCCGCGCTACCTGCCGGGCTCCACGAGCGACCCGCGCCCGGTCGTCGGCCTGCCGGCGGGCCAGACCGCGCCTCCGGGCACGACCGGCGTGTCCTTCCTTCGCCCCGGTCAGCGCTCGGGGCACGACATCGACATCGACATCCGCCTCGACCCGGGCGTGCCGGTCAACGGCTTCGCGAGCACGAGCCACAGCCTCGTGGATGGGGGCCTGAGCGGGACCGAGCAGAGCCTGAGCCTCGACCCGTCGCATGTCCTGGCGGACCGGGACTTCGTGCTGCGCTGGTCCACCGCGGGCAGTCAGACGCTGATCGGCGCGCTGAGCCACAAGGCGGACGGTGACGGCTACCTCAGCCTGCTCGTGCACCCCAAGGCGGACTACACGACGGGGGACGTCGCGCCGCGCGAGGTCATCCTGCTGATCGACCGCAGCGGCTCGATGGGAGGGCAGCCGATGCAGGCAGCTCGCCGCATCGCGCACGACCTGCTCGGCGCGCTCCGACCCCAGGACCGCGTGAACATCCTGGCCTTCAGCGACGGCGTGGACTCCTTCCGCCCCGACCCCGTGCCCGCCGACGCCGCGACCGTGGCCGAGGCCCAGCGCTGGGTCGCCGGCATCAACACCGGCGGAGGCACCCAGATGCTCAACGGCCTGCGCGAGGCCATCGCCGCGCCGGCCAACAGCGAGTCGGTGCGCGTCGTCTACCTGCTCAGCGACGGCGAGGTGGGCAACGACGACGAGATCCTCGGCTCCCTCGACCGCAACGCGCCGGGGCTGCGCATCTACCCGGTCGGCATCGGCAGCGCGCCCAACCGCTACCTCTTCGAGCGCACCGCCGAGCGGGCCCGCGGCTTCGCGAGCTACGTCGCGTCGAGCAACGACCTGGAGTCCGCCGTCGCCACCCTCATCGAGCGCAGCACGCGGCCCTACCTGTGCGACCTGGAGGTGGACTGGGGTGGGCTCGACGTGCGCGACGTCACGCCCGCGGTGCTGCCCGACGTGCAGGCCGGGGAGCCGCTGGTGCTCAGCGCGCGCTACCGCAAGGCGGGGCAGGGGACGGTGGTCCTGAAGGCCACCCACGCCGGTCGCCGGGTCGAGATCCCGCTGGATCTGGAGCTCTCGGACACGGCCGACGAGCCGGGCGTCGCCTACCTCTGGGCCCGCCGCCGCATCCGCGAGCTCAAGACCGAGAGCCTGGGTGAGCCCGACCGCGGCGCGAAGCGCGAGATCACCGACCTGGGCATGCAGTTCGGCCTGGTGACGGACTACACCTCCTACGTCGCCATCGATCAGAGCAGGACGCATGACCGCAGCGGCGCGCGCAGCGTGACCCAGGCCGTCGATCTGCCCGACGGCACGTCCTGGAACGGCGTCTTCGGGGGCCAGGCCCCGCAGAGCAGCCCGACCGTCGTCGCGTCGAACACCCCGCAGCCGTCCCAGTCCTCCTCCAGCCCCAGCCGCAGCCGCCGCGGCGGAAGCTTCGGCGGCGGCGACCTGGACCCCATCTCCGGCCTCATCCTGCTCGGCCTGGCGGCAGCAGCCCGCAGGCGGAAGCAGCGTGAGTCGGACGGCGAGGCCTGAGTTGATGGGGCAACTCCGGCCGTGGACCGCGGGGGTCGTGTTCGCTGCCTTGGTGGCGACGGCGGCCTTCGGGGGTCTCTTTGGGCTCGCGGCCCTGGGGGACTGGCTCCTGGCCAGCCGGGCCGGCCTCAGCGAGGGCGAGCTCTGGCGGTTGCTGACGGGGCCGCTGGTGCACGCGGATTCGGGGCACCTGCTCCGGGACCTGCCCATCTTCGCGGGCCTGGCCTGGGTGCTGGAAGGGCGCCTGGGCCGGGCCTTCGGGCCGGTCCTGCTCGGAGCCCTGGTGGTGCCGACCCTGGCCGTGCTGGGGCTCCAGGCGGACATGGCGGCCTACCTGGGGCTGAGTGGCGCCATCAACACGCTGCTCATCGTCTTCGTCGCTGGGCAGCTGCTGAGCGACCGCTCCACGCGGGCGAAGGTGGCGACCGCGGTCCTGGGCGCGGCCCACCTCGGCAAGCTGGGCTACGAGGCGTCCACCGGAGGCCTGCTCTTCCCCCTCGAGCTGCCGCCGGGGGTCGAAGCGGCGCCCACCGCACACCTCGCGGGGGCCCTGCTCGGACTCGGCTTCGCGGCCGTCCTGGCCTCGGAACGCTACAGCCCCCGGATGTCCCGGGGTGTCGCCTTCGGGCCGTAGCGCGGCGCGCCGCCTCCACCCGTCTTGAGCATCCGCGCCACGAGCCCGCGGTGCCCCGCGAAGGGCTCCAGCAGCTGCATCATGCGCTCGTCGGTGGCCCGGTCTTCCTTGGCGAGGTTCCACGAGATGATGTTGGGCAGGTGGATGTCGGCCAGGGGCACGGCGTCGCGGTCGCCCAGGGGCCCGCTCATCACCACGCCCGAGGTCCAGGGGCCGATGCCGCGCAGCTTCTCCAGGTGCGCCCGGCCTTCGGCGAAGGGCATGCGCGCGGCCCGCTCCAGGGCGACGGCCCGGTCCGCGATGCGGCGCACGAGGTCGGCCCGGTGCCGCTCCAGGTTGAGCGGGTGGAAGCGGTAGTAGGGCATCTGGGCCAGCACGCGCGGCTCGGGCAGCAGCCGCAGATCCTCCCGAGGCCCAGGCGCCTGCTCGCCCCACTGCCAGGCGATGCGACGCAGGGCCGGCTTCGCGTTGGCGCCCGTGACCTTCTGCGCCACCGCCGCGGAGACCAGCCGGGGGAAGACCTGCCCGCTGCGGCCCACCCGCACGCCGGCGAAGGTCCTCTTCAGCTCGAACAGGCGCGGGTCGTCGGGGATCGAGGCGACCCCGGGGTCATCGAGTCCAAAGAGCGCCGGCACCCCGTCGAGCACCCGCGCGGCCCCGTCCCCCCAGGCCTCCACGACCAACTCCGTGCCCCGGATCCGGGCGTGGATGGTGCCCGGCCCGTCCGGCGTGCGCTGCGCGTACCAGGCGCCGGTCTCGTCGGCCTTGAGCCAGGTCGTCGCGCCCCACAGCGACATCAGCCGCACCGTGAGGCGCAGGTTGAGGGGCTCGGGCAGGGGGAAGGTGGTCTCGATGGCCTCGACCCTCAGCGTCTCCGGATCCAGGCGAGGCCGCCCAGACCCAGGAGCCAGGCCATCGCCGACAGGCCTGCCCCCGGCAGAAGCCCCGGGGGTCGGAAGCGCCAGCGCAGCGTCGTCTCGCCGGCGGGCACCCGCACCGCGCTGTGCACGCCGTTCACGGCGAAGGTCTCCAGCTGCCGCCCCGCCTGGTCCGTGACGTGCCACCCGGCGTTGAGCACCTCGCGGAAGGCGACGACGGCCTCCCGATCCGCCTGCACCTCGATGGTGTGCCCGTCCTCCTCGCAGCTCACCTTCGCGCCGAGGTTGTTGGCAGCCAGCGCCTGGTCCTCCACCAGCGCGGTGCCCGAGGGCGCGCGGTCCTCGGTCAGCAGCCGCTGGAGGCGCTCCCGATCATCCGGCACGGCCTCCAGGCCGACCGGCGCGTAGCAGCGCGGGAAGACGTCGGGGACCTCGAAGAACTCCCCCTCCTCGCCCACGGCCACGGGGATGCCGAACAGGACCATGGTGCGCCAGCCGATGCCACTGGGGGACCCGAAGATCGGCTCCAGGGGCGGGGTCTCGCCCGACGGCCCGTCGTCGCCCACCGGCTCCCAGGGCGAGGGCGATCCGGCCAGGGTCCGCGCCAGGGGGGCCAGCATTGTGGCGGCCCGGACCGGCGGCAGCTTCGCGCGCCCGCTGATGCTCCTCCAGCCGCGCGCCATGGCCAGGTGCACGGGCCAGCGGCGGTGCAGCAGCTCGGCCTGGAGCAGGGGCGCCTCCTCCCAGAGGTCGATCATCTCGCCGGTCTCCTGGAAGTCCTCCCACTCGACCTCCTCTTCTCCGACGATGGCGAGCAGGCCGTGCTGGAGGTCGATCCCGTCGTGCGCGAGCTGCGCCATCTCTCCGATGTGCAGCGAGCCGCCGGCCAGCAACTCCTCCCCCTCGACCTCGCCGCGATCCCACAGGGCCAGCGGCGTCGAGGGGATGGAGCGGTGGTAGGTCACCCCGCCGACGATCAGGTCGAGCGCGGCGATCACCGCCAGGCCCGTGGCCCGCGCCCCGGCGCCCTTCGCGCGCCAGAGCACCCCCGCGACGGCGAGCAGCACGACCGCCATGCGGACCGTCGCCGCCGCCGTCCACTGCAGCTCGTGCTCGGAGGCGAGCGTGTCGGACGCCGTCGTCACCCGCAGGACCGCCGCCACCACGAAGCCGAGCACGACGAGCAGGATCGCGGGGTGCAGCGCCACCCGACGCTCCTGCGCGAGCTGGTCGAAGCCGAGCGCGGCGAGCACCGCGGCGGGCAGCATCGCCAGCGCGTAGTACTCGATGAGGGTGGGGTGGGCGAGCGCGGTCAGGGGGAAGAGGACGAGGCGCGTCGCGGGCAGATCCGCGGACAGCAGCAGCAGCAACCCGGTGTGCACACCCAGGGCGACGCGGTGTGATGGAGCGCGGACCAGGCCCACGATCGCCGCCACCCCGGCGACCGTGCCGAGGCCGAATTCGCGGCTCGTGACGAAGGGCTTCACGGCCAGCCAGGACGCCGTCCAGGTCCACTCCAGCACCTGGAAGGGCGGCAGGGCGAGCGCCGCCACGGCCTTCGTCGAGTCCTGGGAGCTGAGCTGCCACTCCAGGAGCGCGGGAGCCAGGGCGACAGCGCCGCCCGCCACGCCGATCACCGTGCTCACGATGGCGTAGTGCAGCGTGCGTGGACGGAGGACGAACCAGAGGCCCAGGGCCCCGCAGGCGCCGGCCGCGAGGCGGATGTGGGAGCCGGTGATCATGGTCGCGAGCGCGAGGCCCGCCCACAGCGCCCAGCGCATCCGATCGCGCCCCTCGGCGTCTTCGAGCCGCCGGTGGCAGCCGATCACCAGCGGCAACCAGACGAGCACGGGCAGCCAGTCGGTCTGGACCTCGATGAAGCCCGCGGCCCCGACGGCGCCCCCTGCGACGGCGGCTCCGGCCAGCATCGACGCGAGCGACGAGGCCCCGAAGGAGCGCGCCAGGAAGCGCATCGACAGCAGGATCCCGACGCCGTGCAGCAGGAAGGTCAGCGGCAGCGCGAGCGGCACCGGCAGCAGGATCGCCAGCCACATGCCCGGGTAGATGGGCCCCATCTGCATCGCTTCGGTGAAGAGCGAGGCGCCGCCGAGGCGGCCGGGCACGAAGAAGGGGTTCCGGCCCGAGTGGATCGCGGTGCGGAACCACTCCCAGGACGAGACGCTGGAGTACATCGCGTCGTCGGGCACGTCGACGCCGCCGCCGACCAGCATCGGGGCCGCGATCACCGCCAGCGGCAGCGCCAGCAGGGCGAGGAGCCAGCGCTGCGTCGGCTTCAAGGGCGCAGCTCGTACTTGCCACCCCAGCGGCCGGGCACGGAGGGCACCTCGTCGCCGGTCGCGACCGAGAAGGAGCGCGGCGCGGCGTCCCAGCCCGACGCGAGCACCTCGCTGCCGTCGCCGTTGAGGGCCACCGCGAGCACCTGGTCACCGAAGCTCGTCTTCAGCAGCTCGGAGCCGCTCCCGGCATCCCAGACGATCACCTCGCCCCGCCGGGTGCCGGCGGCGATGCGCCCACCGTCCTCGGACCAGGCGACGGCGTAGGCCTGCTTCTGCGAGGCCTCCAGCCGGTGCAGAAGCTGGAGCTCGGGCACGCTGGCGATGACGATCGTGCCGTCCGACGAGGCCGAAGCCAGGCGGGTCCCCGAGGGATCGAAGGCGAGCCGGAAGACACCGTCCCGGTGGAACTCGTGCTGGCCGATCAGCATGGGCGAGCCGCCGTCGAAGAGCCGCACGACGCCGTCCCAGCAGGCCGTCGCCAGGTGCTTGCCCTCGGGGGCCCAGGCGAGTCCTTCGACCGAGTCCTCGTGCCCCCGGATCTGCCAGGCGAGCTGGGCCTCGGCGACGTCGTAGACCACGCCGGTGCTGTCCCGGGACACCGAGGCGAGCCGGGTGCCGTCGGGGCTGAAGGCCAGGTCTTCGATGTCTTCGGTCATGTCCTCGAAGACGGCGCGCACGGTGCCGTCGCGGTCCTGGATGCGCACGGTGCCGTTCCAGGCGCCGATGGCGAGCAGCCGGCCGTCCGGGGACACGGCCGAGCTCGTGCCTCCGCGCAGGTGGCCGCCCGTGAGCCGCGGTTCCCCGGGCGGGGCCTGCGTGATGGGCGCGGGCGCCGCCGCGCGGATGCTGGCGATGCCGGGCTCGGCGGGCTCGGCGGGCGCCGGATCGCTCGGCGCGGAGGAGCAGGCGGCGAGCAGCACGAGGAAGGGGAGGAGTCTCACGGCGGTCTCGATCCTGGAAAAGCGACCCGAAGCCTAGCCGCTCAGACGTAGTCCATCTTCTTCAAGGACTTCACCTTGCGGCCGTACTCCCGAACCCACGCCATCTCCTCGTCGCTCAGGGGGCCGGCTTCGAGGCTGTCCAGGTTCGCGTCCAGCTGGGCCCGGTTCGCCGGCCCCGTCAGAACCAGGTGCACGTGCGGATCACTCAGCACGAAGCGGTAGGCCAGCGCCGGACTCAGCGCCGGCAGCGGGGAGTCCATCCCCGGGAAGGGCGGCATGTCGAGCCCCTTGAGCGGCTTGATGAGCTGCCCCCAGGCCAGCGCGGTGTAGGAGATCAGCGCCGGGTTCCGCGCGTCCAGGTGCGGGAAGATGTCCTGCTCCGCGCCGGGGTGCTTCGCGTTGTAGCGAATCATGAACAGGTCGAGCGGCGAGTCCAGCGCCAGCCTCCCCGCCCGCTGCCGGTCGTGGATGCTGATGCCGAAGGCGCGGACCTTGCCCTCGTCCTTCATCTGCTGGACCGCGTCGGAGATGGCCGGCGTCAGGCGCGAGGCCGTGCCCAGCCAGCCGAGCTGGAAGACGTCCAGGTAGTCCGTGCCCAGCTTCTTGAGCACCCCCTCCACCTGCTTGCGGACCTGCCAGCCGAAGGTCGTCAGGCTCGCGAGGTGGGCGACGACGTGCGCTTCGCGGTCGGTCTTGAGGACCTCGCGGATCCCCTCGGTCACCTTCCCGAAGCGCGCGCCGTAGAGCCAGTAGTTGGCCCCGCGCTCGGCCGCGTGTCGGATGTCGTCCGAGTTCAGGCCGTAGTTGCCGGCGATGCCCATGGGCAGCACGGTCTTGTCGATCTTGGGGAGCAGGATGGGGTCGAAGGGCATGGCCCCATGCTCGCAGAATCGCCTCGGCCCCGCGCCCACGGTTCCGCGCTCCCCCCGGGCACGGACACGCCCCGGCTCCGGGGATGGCCGCCCTGCAGAGCGGTTGCTATGTTCGCGCGCCTTTCGACCCGGAGACCCCCATGCCCGACGCCTCTTTCTGGCCCCGAACCCACACCTGCGGCGAGCTCCGGCTGGAGGATGGCGGCGACGACGTCACGCTGAACGGCTGGGTGGATTCCCGCCGGAACCTGGGCGGCCTGCTCTTCGTGGACCTGCGGGACCGCTACGGCAGCACGCAGGTGCTCTTCGACCCGGACATGCTCTCTGCGGAGGCGATGGAGGTCGCCCGCGGCCTGCGCAACGAGTTCGTCATCGCCGTGCGCGGCAAGGTGACCGTGCGCGACGAGAAGCAGCGCAACACCGACAAGGCGACGGGCGCGGTGGAGATCCATGCGACCGACCTCATGCTGGTGACCCGCTCCGAGCCCCTGCCCATCGTGCTCAGCGGCAAGGCCGAGGCGTCCGAGGACCTGCGGCTCAAGTTCCGCTACCTCGACCTGCGGCGGCGGCAGCTCCAGGACAACCTGATCCTGCGCCACAAGGTCACGATGGCGACGCGCAAGGCCTTCGACGCCATGGGCTTCATCGACGTCGAGACGCCGATCCTCACGAAGTCCACGCCCGAAGGCGCCCGCGACTACCTCGTGCCCTCGCGCGTGCACCCGGGCCAGTTCTACGCGCTGCCGCAGAGCCCGCAGCTCTTCAAGCAGATCCTCATGCTGAGCGGCTACGACCGCTACATGCAGATCGCGCGCTGCTTCCGCGACGAGGACCTGCGTGCCGACCGCCAGCCCGAGTTCACCCAGGTGGACATCGAGATGGCCTTCGTGACCCAGGACATCCTCTTCCCGCTCGTCGAGACGTGGATCGCGTCGGTGTGGACCGAGTTCCTCGGGGTCGACCTGCAGCTCCCCATCGCCCGCATGCCCTACCGCGTGGCCCTGGAGCACTACGGCGTGGACCGCCCCGACCTGCGCTTCGGCCTGAAGATGGCCGAGGTCGACGACCTGCTCGCGCACACCGAGGCGGCCCCGCTGCGCTCGGCGCTCGACGCGGACAAGAGCTTCATCAAGGCCCTGTTCGTGCCCGGCGACCCCGCGCAGCTCAGCCGCAAGAACCTCGACGGCTACACCGAGCTGGTCCGCAGCTTCGGCCTTGGCGGCCTGCTCTGGGGAAAGATCAACGGCGACCAGGTCAGCGGCGCCATCAAGAAGTTCCTCACCGAAGCCGAGCGCAACGCGGTCATCGGCCGCCTCGCCGAGCTCAACGGCTTCGACCCCGCCTCCCCCGGCGTCCTCCTGCTGGGCGCCGGCAAGTCGAGCCAGGTGGACGACGGCTTCTCCCGCCTGCGCCTGCGCCTCGGCGCCGACCTGGGGCTCATCGACGAGAACACCTTCGCCTTCACCTGGAT
>JAJDAI010000621.1 GCA_029261955.1 Deltaproteobacteria bacterium
GCGTCTGGCCGAGCACGAGCTCCCCCTCCCCCTCCCAGAAGCGGCCCTGGACGAGCTTGTCCTCCACCCCGACGCGCTCGATGAAGAAGGCGCGGGGTGCGCCCCAGGCCAGACCGAAGACATCGCCGATCTCCTCGCCGACGGTGACCGTCACCCCCGACGAGATGACGGGTGCCACCCCCTCGACCCCGGGCACGGCGCGGATGGCGTCGGCCAGGGCCTGGGCGTCGGGCACGTTCTCGTACAGCGGCATGAGCGTCTCGCGGGCCGCGTAGTCGGGATCGACGATGCGCACGTGGCCGCTGGTCTCGGTCGCGGTGTCCATCATCCCGCCGAACATGCCGTCGATCCACGTCAGGCAGATCACCAGCAGGGCGGTTCCGACGACCACCATCCCGGCCGTGAGCGCGGTGCGCGTCTTCTTGCGGGTGGTGTTTCGAATCGCGAGCTTGACCAGGTCTGCGTTCATCACTCGGCCCTCACGGCTTCGGCGACCACCATCTTGCTGGCGACCCGGGCGGGGTAGATGGAGGCGAGCACCGCCACGACGATCGACACGAGCACCGGGATGAGCACGATCGGCCAGCTGAACTCCCCGTAGAGCCAGCTGCTGAACTGCAGCTGGTCCCCCATGCCGTTCCCGGCGAAGTTGGCCAGGTTCACGGGGTTGAGGCTGAGGTAGTACGCGCCGCCGCCGCCGAGGACGGCGCCCAGCAGGCCCGCCCCGACCCCCATGAGCCCGCCCTCGGTGAGGAACAGCGCGAGCACCCGAGCCTTCGTCATGCCCATCGCGCGCAGGGTCCCGATCTCGCGGGTGCGCTCGTGGGCGGCCATCAGGATGGTGTTGGCGATGGCCAGGCTGCTCATGAGCATCAGCACCGCGACCAGCATGTTGAGCGCCTTGCTGCGGATCTCCTGCATGCGAAGCAGGTCCTTCGTCTCGTCGAACCAGGTCAGCACCTCCGCGGTGGAGCCTTGGGCCGCCAGGAGGCGATCCCCGAACCCGAAGGCCTCGTCGCGGTGCGCCAGCTTGACCCCGATGTGGCTCGGCAGCTCCGAGCGGATCAGGTCCCGCGTGAGCGCCTGCGGCACGTAGACGGACGTGCGGTCGATGGCCATGTTCGTGGTCGTGACCAGGCCCGCGATGGGGACCTCGAGTGCGTTGATGGCCCCCTTGTGCGTGCGGGCCTGGAGCACGACGGAGTCGCCCGCCTTCAGCTCGAGCAGCCGGGCCGCACCGCTGGTCAGCAAGACCCCTTGCTCGGCGGTCTCGGGGATGACGCCATCCACCTCCCAGACCTGGCGGGAGAAGACGCTCGGGTCACGCACCGGGTCGTAGCCGATGCCCCGCAGGCGCAACGAGTCTCCAGACGACGAGGCGGTGACGCTGAAGATCTGCCGCTCGGTCCAGGCGGTCGCTTCGCCAGCGAGCAGCGTGCGGGCGTCGGGCGTGAGCGTGAGCAGGACGTCGACGGGGTAGGCGGCGCCGAACTTCGGGTAGTCGGCCGGGCGCAGCAGCAGGTGGCCCGTGAGCCCATCCTCGGCGGACCTCACGATGCTCTCGTTCATCCCGCCGATGAACGACTGCCCGATGATCAGATAGAAGACCCCGACCACGATCGCGGCGCTGGACAACACCACCCGCCGCTTCGCGCGGAACAGATTCCGCAGCGCGAGCGTGAAGAGGGACATCAGGTCTCCTTCCGCTCGTCGGAGACGACTTCGCCGTCGTGCAGCGTGACGATCCGGGTCGCGTGCTTCATGACCATCGGGTCGTGCGTGCTGAAGAGGAAGGTCACGCCCAGGTCCTGGTTCAGCTGCCGCATGAGGTCGAGCACGGCCTCGCCGTTGGCGCTGTCCAGGTTGGCGGTGGGCTCGTCCGCGATGACGAGGCTGGGCTTCTTGACCAGCGCGCGGGCGATGGCGACCCGCTGCTGCTGGCCGCCCGAGAGCTGGTTGGGACGCCGGTTCGCCAGGCCCTCCAGGCCGACCTGGTCCAGCAGCTCGACGGCGCGCTGCTTGCCGCCGGACTCGCCGGCGAGGGACAGCGCCAGCTCGACGTTCTCGCTCGCCGTGAGCACGGGGATCAGGTTGAAGGACTGGAAGATGAAGCCGATCTCGGACGCGCGCAGCGCGGCGAGCTGCTTGTCCCCCAGATCCCCCGTGCCCCGCCCCTGGATGAGGACCTCGCCCGCGCTGGGGGTGTCGAGGCAACCGACCTGGTTCAGCAGCGTGGTCTTGCCAGAGCCCGAGGGCCCCACGAAGGCCGTGAACTCGCCCACCTCGATGCTGAGGCTCACGTTCCTCACGGCGTGCACCTCGACCGCTCCCGACCCGTAGGTCTTCGAGACTCCTCGCAGCTCGCAGATGCTCATCGTTCTTCCTCTCAGAAACTCACGCGGGTCCAGACGGTCACGGTCGCGTCGGGCAGCAGGCCGCTCAGGTCCGCCTCCTTGACGCCGAGGATGAGGCCGAGGTCGGCCGACAACTTGAGGTCTTCGTCGTCCGGCTTGAACTCCCCCCCGCCGTCCAGGCCGTAGGGGACCTGGGCCGAGACGGCGATGTCGAGCCAGCCGAGGGGGCTGGCCTGAAGGGTCGGGATGACGATGCCGGTGCCGTCGTCCAGGGACTGGAGCATCACGGCGCTCAGGGACAGCTCGGGCAGGAAGCGCTGGACGAGGCTGATCAGCAGGTAGTTGCTGCCCGCAAACAAGGGGACGAAGGGGTTGGGGTTCTCCTCCTGCTCGGGGAAGAGGCTCGGGGGATCCTCGCCCGCCGACGGCACGCCGCTCAGGTCGCAGTCCGGGGGATGGATGCTGCCGAGGCCGGCCGGGCCAGCGCCTCCCGGTCGGCCGTTCCGGTAGTACTGGGCCATCACGATGAGGCCGTCGAGCAGGGGGAAGGAGTAGTCGATCCCCAGGACGAACTCCTCGCGCACGCGGTCCTCTTCGATGTGCAGCGCCCCCTCCACCCACCAGCCGATGCCGTTCGTGCCGCGCACGTCCAGGCCGAGCATGCCGGTGCCGTCCCCGTCGCCGCGGTAGGCGCCCACGAAGGCCAGGTCGGTGCCCGCGAAGCGGGTGCGGTAGCGCGCCGCGACCCGGGCCGCGTCGAAGAGGTCCGAGCCCGCGACCACCAGGGTGAGGTCGTTGTCGGGGTCGATGGGCAGGTTGGCCCGCACGGCGTTCACGCCCTTGCGCGGCTTCCAGGGCTCGGTGAAGAGGACCTCCGGGAAGGGGTCGGTGGGGTTGACCCCCTGCCCCGAGCCCCACTGCAGCGACTGGCGCCCGACCCGCAGGTCGAGCCAGGGCAGGTAGACGTCCAAGTACAGGCGCTCCACGCTGAGGTAGTCGCCGGCGCGGTCGATGCGCAGCACGTCGTGGCTGTGCTCGGGCCACTCGCAGTTGGCCAGATCGAGCAGGGGGCCGAAGTCGCTGTCTTCGATGAGGGCCTGGAACTCCTCCTGGAGGGACCGGCCCTGGGAGAAGCCGGCCTCGATCGTCGTCACCAGGGCCACGCGGTCGTGCAGGTTGGCCTCGAAGGTGGGGCGGACGCGCTCGACCAGCTGCCAGGTCGTGCCCTCGGCGCCGGGGGTGAAGGCGCCGCGCACCTCGACGAAGCCCCGGGCGGACTGCGCCGCGACGGCGCCGGGCAAGAGCAACATGGCGAGGACGAGCCGGATCACCGGGGGCCCCCTGCTGCTGAGCTCGAGGCGAGCGAATCGGCCAGCAGCTCGGCGTTCGGGGCCACCCTGATGGAGTACGCGGGATCGAAAGGTCGGTCAATGGGCGCTACCATCCCGCCCCTTCCGGGAGAGCTCCATGTCCGAGTCCATCGCCGCCTTCCAGGACGCCATCCGCCAGGGCCTGCCCGATGCGCTGCCCGAGCCCCCGCCCGAGGCGGACGACGTCGACCGCGCGCCGCAGCGGAACCCGCAGCTGACCGCCGCCCAGGAGCGCCTCGCCCTCAAGAACGCCCTGCGCTACTTCCCGGCCCGCTGGCACGCCCAGCTCGCCCCGGAGTTCGCGGCCGAGCTGCGCCAGGACGGCCACATCACGATGCGGCGCTTCCGCCCGCACTACGCCATGCACGCGCGGCCGATCAGCCAGTACCCGGCGAAGACGCAGCAGGCCGCGGCCCTGATGCTGATGATCCAGAACAACCTGGACCCCGCGGTCGCGCAGCACCCCTACGAGCTGATCACCTACGGCGGCAACGGCTCGGCGTTCCAGAACTGGGCGCAGTACCTGCTGTGCATGCGCTACCTGAGCGAGATGACCGAGGACCAGACCCTGGTGCTCTACTCGGGGCACCCGCTCGGCCTGTTCCCCTCGGACCCCGATCGCCCGCGGGTCGTGCTGACCAACGGGATGATGATCCCCGAGAACTCCACCCCGGCGGAGTTCGAGACCCTCAACGCCCTGGGCGTGACCTCCTACGGCCAGATGACGGCCGGCTCCTTCATGTACATCGGGCCGCAGGGCATCGTGCACGGCACCACGATCACGCTGCTGAACGCGGGACGCCTCTACCTCGGCACAGGCGAGGAGGGGCTGGCGGGGCGCCTGTACGTCACCTCGGGGCTGGGCGGCATGAGCGGTGCGCAGGCGAAGGCCGCGGTCATCGCGGGCGGCATCTGCGTGGTGGCCGAGGTGAACCCCAGCCCGCTGCACAAGCGGCACGAGCAGGGCTGGGTCGACGAGGTCTCCGACGATCTGGACACCGTGCTGGCGCGGATCGAGGCCGCGCGGGCCGCGAAGGAGGCCGTGTCCATCGGCTACCTGGGCAACGTCGTGGACCTCTGGGAGCGGCTGGTCGAGGCGGAGGTGGCGGTGGATCTGGGCTCCGACCAGACCTCGCTGCACAACCCCTTCTTCGGCGGCTACTACCCCGCGGGCCAGAGCTTCGAGCAGAGCCGGGCGCAGATGGTGGACGACCCGGTCGGCTTCAAGGCTGCGGTCCAGGCCTCGCTGCGGCGCCAGGTGGACGCCATCAACACGCTCGCGGAGCGCGGCATGGCCTTCTGGGACTACGGCAACGCCTTCCTGGTGCAGGCCGAAGAGGCCGGCGCCGAGGTCGCGGGCGAGGACGGCGAGGACGGCGAGCCGGGCTTCCGCTACCCCTCCTACGTCGAAGACATCATGGGGCCCATCTGCTTCGACTACGGCTTCGGGCCCTTCCGGTGGGTCTGCA
>JAJDAI010000622.1 GCA_029261955.1 Deltaproteobacteria bacterium
CCTGGCGCAGGCCGTCGAGCCGGCCGATCGCCCGCCCAACCCGCACTTCGCCGCGGACCGCTGCGCCTCCTGCCACGCCCCTGCTGCCCCGGGCGCGACCGCGGAGAACATCACCTGGGCGGCGGCCACTGCCAACGACACCTGCAAGTCCTGCCACGACAAGGCGCCGCACGAGGTCGACATCGTGGCCCACCGCCGCGGCGAGGGCCCGCAGGGCGAGGCCGGGCGGGACCTCGCTCGCGTGCCCGCGGCCTTCCCGCTGCCCGACGGCAAGCTGGCCTGCCTGACCTGCCACGACGAGCCCGCCTGCACCGGCGGCGGCCAGGCGGCGGACAACCCGCGCTTCTTCCGCGGCGGGCCCTACGACAACCTCGGCGGGCTCTGCGAGAACTGCCACGCGGCGGCGGAGACGGTGCGCTTCGACCCCCATCGGGCGATGGAGGAGAAGCGGGACACCACCGCCATCTGCGAGTTCTGCCACGACCTCGTCGACGGCGAGCCCGATCTCGAGGCGCTCAAGACCGACCGCGTCGCCATCTGCCACGGCTGCCACCAGGACACCCGCCACACCGGCAGCGCCGAGCACCTCCAGATCCTCGACCCCGCCATGAAGGCGCGCGCCGAAGCCGGCGATCTGCCCCTCACCCCCGAGGGGCGCGTCTTCTGCGGGACCTGCCACGACCCCCACCCGCCGGGCAGCAAGCCCAGCGCGATGGACCGGGTCGAGTGGACGGGACAGCCGCTGTTCGACGACCCGTGGCTGTCGTCGGCGCTGCAGCCGATCCTCGAGGAGCGCGCGAAGACCCTGGGCACGGACCCGACGCCCTGGACGCTCGAGCCCGACTACATGCGCAAGCCGCTGCGGGGCAACGCGCTCTGCGGCACCTGCCACACGCCCGACGACACCGAGCGCCGGCGACGGGGGGACGCGCCATGACCCGCAGCGCCTGGCTCCCCCTGGCCATCACCCTGCTCTTCGGCTGCCCCACCAGCGCGCCGGACGCGCCCGATCCGCCAGCGGAGCAGCCCGCGCTGACCGGCAGCCTCCAGCTGAGCGTGCTCGACGTGGACGGCCTCCCCGTGGACGGTGCCTTCGTGACGGTGTGGCCGCTCGGCTTCGAGGAGAGCACGGATGCCGAGGGCCTGGCCGCCTTCGTCCTGCCTGCCGGCAGCTACCGCCTCACCCTCGCCGCGCTCGGCCTCCAGACCACGACCGTCGAGGCCGTCGAGCTGGCGGCCGAAGAGAGCGTCGAGCTCGAAGTCACGCTGTTGCCCGGGCAGACCCTCACCCCGCCCGCCCTCCGCGTGGAGCTGCTCTCGGCGGCGAATCGCCCGCTCGCGGACGTCCGCGTCCGGGTGGGGGAGGCCTTCGAGGGCAGCACGTCGGCCGAGGGCGTCCTCGTGTTCAGCAGCCTGCCCGCGGGCGAGCACGTCGTGCAGGTGCTGCCGGAGCTCGGCGCAGCGCCCTGGTCCGCCGCCATCACCCTGGAGGAGGGCGCGATCACCCTGCTCCCCTTGAGGCTCTCGGGCGCGCCTGGCGACGCCGCCACCTGGACGGGCTCCGAGGCCTGCACCGCCTGCCACGAAGAGGACCACGCGCTCTGGCTCGCCTCGGCGCACGGCTCGAGCTGGAGCCCCACCGCGCCGGCCGGCCTGGCGCCGCTGCTGGACTCCGGCCTGACGGCCGATGTGGTCCTCCCTGGCCTGCCGGAGCCCGTCCAGGTCACCGTCTTCCGCGTCGGCGGCACGGAGCGCATCACGCTGCACAGCAGAAACGACCAGCAGACCTGGGACCTGCTTGGCTGGATGGGCGCCGGCTCGTCCGTGCCCCTGATCGACCTGCCCGCGGGGCCCGCCCCGGCGCCTGTCATCTGGAGGTCCACGGCCTCGGGCGACCTGGCCGAGCCTGCCTTTGCCGCGGGCCTCGTCGGCTTCCGGGCGGCGGCCTGGTTCGACTTCGAGGGACGCTTCGTGGCCCACGCGGACACCGGTGGGCCCGCGCCGAGCGAGCTCGAGGCCGCGGCTTGCCTGGGCTGCCACGCGGTGGGCTTCGCCCTGGAGCAGACCGACGGCGTCGTGACCGCCACGGCGACTTCGGGCGACGGCGCGGCCCTGGAGCGCGGCGTGGCCTGCGAGGCCTGCCACGGGCCCGGCTCGGAGCACGTCGCCGCCGGCGAGGACGAGGATGGTGGCGTGGACTGGATCGTGAACCCCCGCCGCCTCGACCCCGACGCTGCGCTCGACGTCTGCGGCGCCTGCCACAGCGCGGGGCTGGCGACCGCCGAGCTCGGCGTGGACGTGGCCTTCCCCTACGGCGACGACGGCCCCTGGCGCCCCTCCCGGGAGCTGGCCTCCTACCTGGAGCCCGCGCCCCGATTCTGGCCCGACGGCGCCGCGGCTGGCCCCAACCAGCAGGTCGACGAGCTGCGCCTTTCCCCGCACGGGGGCGACGGCGTCTACGCCCTCGGCTGCGGCGAGTGCCACCGCGCGCACGGCCCCAGCGACGGCGTGCCGCGGCAGCTGATCCTCCCCTCGGACGACAACAGCCTCTGCCTCGGCTGCCACGAGACCCTGCACTTCGAAGACGAAGACGCCGTCATCGAGCACACCGGGCACTCCGGCTACGACCCGGCCGGCGCCTACGCATCGGGCCGCTGCACCGGCTGCCACATGCCCGCGACCGCCTCGCGCGACGAGCGCAGCGCCGCGACCGGCGGCGGCCGCCTGGTCTCCCACCAGGTCGCGATCCAGCGGCCCTCCACGTCCCTGGCCGCCTTCGAGACCTCGCCCCAGCTGCCCCTGGCCGAGGTCCCGCCCAACGCCTGCTTGGCCTGCCATCGCTGGACGGAGATCCGCTACGGCGCCCTGGGCGTCGACTTCCACGGCCCCGCGGGCGAGCCCACCGAGCGCGCCACCTACGTCACCCTGAGCGCGGTCTTCGAGCTGATGTTCGGAGGCGACGAATGAGGTTGCTGCTCGCCTCGCTCCTGCTCGCCTCGCTCCTGCTCTGCGCCTGCTCGGTCCCGGCCGTGAGCCCCGACGGCGCGAAGGAGGCCGCGATCTTCCCGCACCCCGAGGGCTTCGCCGAGGCCGGGCAGCACGGCCAGTCCTCCCTCGGCGAGGACGCCCTGGCTTGCCCGCTCTGCCACGAGCCCGAGGGCTCCGAGGCGCCGGGGGCCACCGGCTGCCGCAGCTGCCACGCCCAGTACCCGCACGGCATCGACTGGCTCGACCTGCACGGCGCCGCCTGGCAGGACCTCGACACGCGCTCCACCTGCGCGCCCTGCCACGGCGAGCAGCTCGCTGGAGGCGCGTCGGACGTCGCCTGCGACTCCTGCCACGCCGCCTGGCCCCACCCGGTCGGATGGCGCGTCGGCGCCGCGCACGCCGCGTTCCTGGCCGAGCGCGGAACCCTCGACGCCTGCCTCGCCTGCCACGAGGTGACCCCGGCCGAGGGCGAGCTCCCCGGCTGCGGCGACTGCCACATCGACTACCCCCACGCCGAGGGCTGGGTGAGCGGCGCAGAACACGGCGCCGCCTGGCTCGACGAGTCCTGCGGGACCTGCCACGGCGACGCGAACCAGGGCGGGGTGCTGGCGCCGGCCTGTGCCAACTGCCATGCCGCCTACCCGCACGGGTCCGATTGGCTGGCCGATCACCCTGCGGCGGTGTCCCCGGTGGGCGCGGAGGCCTGCATGGCCTGCCACGAACCCGGCGACGGGGCCGACGACCTCCCGATTTCCTGTGCAGCCACCTGCCACGGCGTCGCGCCGTGAGCCCGTCGCCCCCCGAGGAGCTGAGCATGCGCTCTACGCCGATCCCCCTCTGTTGTGGCGCCCGCTGGCCGCTGCTGCTCTTCGTGATCCTGCTCGCCGCCTGCACCGGGCTCGAAGGCCCCGCGGGCCCCGCCGGAGAAGGGGGAGAACGCGGACCGGCAGGCCAGGACGGCACGAACGGCGAAGACGGCAGCGACGGGGAGGGCGCGGACGGGCAGGACGGCGAGGACGGGCAGGACGGCGAGGACCTCACGGTGCCCGGCTTCGTCGGCTCGGAGGCCTGCGGGGCCTGCCACGAGGAGCAGTACAACAAGCTGATTCGCTCGGGGCACGCCTACGCGATGGTGCCTACCGCCGGCCTCGAGCCCGAGCCGCTGCCGGAGTTCGCTGGGGACTACCCGAGCAGCCCGCCGCAGACCCACGGCTGGGCTGACATCAGCTACGTGATCGGGGGCTGGGGCTGGAAGGTCCAGTTCGTCGACGCCGACGGCTACCTCGTCACCAGCGGCGACGCGGAGCCCTACACGGCGGCGCAGTTCAACATCGACGACGGCTCCTGGGTCGACTTCGAAGCGGGCACGGCCCAGGGCACGCTCGGCACCGACTGCGCGCCCTGCCACACCACGGGCTGGCGCATCGACGGCTCCCAGGGCGACCTGCCCGGCATCGCGGGCACCTGGACCGAGCCCGGCGTGACCTGCGAGGAGTGCCACGGGGCCGGCGGAACGCACGCGGAGCACCCCGAGCTGGT
>JAJDAI010000623.1 GCA_029261955.1 Deltaproteobacteria bacterium
ACCACCGACTCGAAGGGGGAGCCGCGCCCGTTCCCGAACTCGCGCACGGGCAGCGTGCCCTCGTAGAACTCCAGCGGGATGCCGGCCGTGGTCTTGCGGGTCGTGAGCGTGATGCCGGAGAAGCCGGTGCGGGTGCCGTCGGCGCGGTAGACGGGCTCGCCCACGAGCACGGCGTAGACCGCCTCCAGCTCGTCCTCGTAGCGCCAGGCCCGCATGAGATCGACCTCGAACTCGAAGTCCGCCTCGAAGGTGTCGTCCTTGCGCAGGTCGAAGTCGCTGGTGCGCAGCTCGCCCTTCCAGGGGAAGTGCAAGGTCAGCAGGCCCAGCGAGTAGCGGTTGCCGCCCAGGAAGGTGGGGCCGGCCTTGTACTTCTCGGGGTCCTTCTCGTGCGCCATCATCTCGATCAGCTCGCCGTAGCTCTGGTCGGGGCCCAGGCGGTACTGGCTGAGGTCGAGGTCGCAGGCGGCGAGCAGGAGCAGGAGGGGCAGCAAAACGCGCATCGGGGGGAGGATAGCCCGGGGGCGCGGAGGTGGCCGGATCGAGCGGAGGCATGACGTCCCCGGTGTCTCGCCGCTGGCGCCGCGTCTAGAGTCCCTGCTCGCCCGCCCTGCATGGAGGGGGGCATCACCCCGGGGAATGTGGATGCGCAACAGCGAGCTCAAGCAGGTTCTGATGGTCAGTCGTCACTCGGTGCGTGCGCCGCTGGACGCCGAGATTGACTACATGGAGCAGTTCATCACGCAGCCCTGGCCGAAGTGGGAGGTGGCGAACGGCCAGCTCAGCCCGCACGGCTTGAACCTCGCCCGGAACCTGGGCTCCTGGTGGCACGACGTCTACTACCCGAGGCTCGCGGGCGACATCGAGCCGCCGCGCCCGCCGGACGAGTGGATGTACATCCACGCCAACAGCGTCGACCGCTGCGTGCAGACCGCGGAGGCCTGGATGCAGGGCTTCCTGCAGGTGCCGGAGCCGCCCGTGCCGGTCGTGCACATGCCGGTGACCTACCCGACCACCTACGACCCGCTGTACCTGCCGATCCACACCGGCCGCGTGAAGTGCGAGGGCATCCGCGAGGCGGTGCTCGGGCGCATGTGCGGCAACCCGCAGAACGCGATCCAGTCGATCATGCGCTCGCTGACGTTGATCCAGAACACCTTCGGTACGGCGATCTGCTCGCCCGAGCTCTACGGCGAGAAGGACGACGTCACGGAGGAGGGCGGCTTCACCGGCACGCTCTTCATCGCCCAGATCGCGTCGGACATGTTCATCATGCAGCGCGCCAACGGCTGGCCGATGTCCAAGGTCGGCTGGGGCCGGCTGGACCCGCACGAGCTGCTCGACATCGCCCGCGCGCGCGTCTTTGTCGATTGCCTGCTCATGGACGCCCCGCAGTACTGCGAGGCCCAGGCCTCGGACCTGATGTCCCACCTGCTGGCGGGCATGGAGCAGATGGTCAGCGGCGAGGACATGGAGGCGCTGCCCTTCGACGAGACCAAGCGGCTCGTCGCCTACTTCTGCCACGACACGAACATCGAGGCCCTCGGCGGCATGCTCGGTCTGTCCTGGATCCCGAAGGGCTGGGTGCAGGACCAGGCTCCGCCCGCGGGCGAGCTGGTCTTCGAACTGCACCAGGATCTCGACACGGACGAGTGGTTCGTGCGGATCTTCTTCGTGACGCTGACCCTGGAGCAGATGGCCTACAACGCGCCCGTGAACCTGGCCTCGCCGCCGAGCCGCGGGCCGATCTCCATGAAGCACCGGACCAACGCGAGCTCCTTCGACATCCCCTACGAGGAGTTCAAGCAGGAGGTGGGCGAGAACCTCGACGCCGACGCCGTGAGCGAAGGCCTGCGTCCCTGGATCCGCGAGATCTCCTGAGGGGCCTTGGGTTTGTTTTTGGGGGGGGGCGCTGGGGCTGATTTCGGAGGGTGGTTGAGGGTCGGGTTGGGGGGCTGTTCAGGCCCTCCGGCTGGCTTCGCCATCCTCCGGGGCTCCGGGAGCCCTGCGGTCTCCCTCCGCACCTCCGCGAGCCCTGCGGTCTCCCTCCGGGCGCCGCCAGCCGCTGCGCGTCTGTCGTCACGGCGCCGCCAGCCGCTGCGCGTCTGCCGTCGCAGAACGAAAACGAGGCCGACCGGGGTCGACCTCGCTCTCGAACTCTGCAGCGCGAGCCGCTAGCCCGGCGCTTCCCAGACCCGCTCGCAGAGCGCGTTGGACCAGGCCAGGGCGGCGTACTTGCCGTCGCCGAAGGAGCGCGCGACCGCCTTGTAGATGAGCTTCGTGCCGTCGCGGTAGCCGAGGATCGCCTGCCAGGCCGGCACGGGCGTCAGGTCCCACACGATGTCGTAGACGCCGTTGGAGGAGCCGTCGTGCCCCTTGAGCTCGGTGAACGTGATCGTGCCGTCGCCGAAGAGCTCGTCCATGTTCTCCTTCTGGCCGAGGAAGGTCTGCACGTCGTAGGTGCCGGCGAAGTCGCCCGGCTCGCCCGCGGTCTTCTTGGCCACCTCGAGGGCGAGTCCGCCCGCGTGGATGTTCGGCAGGGCGAAGAGCCCGACCAGGGTGTTCTCGTCCCGCCACTCGTAGACGAGGACTCCCGGCTGGGAATCCACGACCGCACCCGCACCCATGCCCATCTCCAGGGCAGTACTCGAAGCCATCTTCTCACTCCTTCTTCGTTTTGTTGCGGCTGACGGACTCAGGCCGATCAGGCGCTCAGTTTCACACCTTCTACAAAGACGATTCGGGCGGAGGCCGAGCAGGCCTCGGGCACGTTCAGGGGCAGCGCGATGAGCGTGCCCTCGAGCGTCTCGACGCGCTCCAGGTTGATGAGCGGGCCGGCCAGCAGCATGTCCTGGCGCCGCTCGAAGAGGCCGCCGAGCAGGTCGGTGCCGACCTCATCCACCAGCTTCGGCTCGACCTGCTCGGCCCAGAGGCAGGCCAAGACGGGCGTGTCGAGCGCGAGGATCGAGAACTGCTGCTCCACGAGCCAGTCCAGGGTCTCGAACGCGAAGGCGGGGGCCTTCGTCACGTAGTCCTCGGCGCCGCAGTGAGGGCCCCAGCCGGTCTGGATGATGAGGGCCTCGCCGGGCTGCAGGCCGGGGTCAGCGCGCTTCAGGTCGTCGAGCGTGTAGAGCGTGTAGGGCTCGGCCTTCGGCAAGCGCATGATGCGCGCGG
>JAJDAI010000624.1 GCA_029261955.1 Deltaproteobacteria bacterium
TGGGCTGCAGGGGCGGAGCGTCGAGCCTCCCGACGCTGGAGCAGCGAGCGGCAGCGCGCCACCAGCTCCTTCACACCGAAGGGCTTGCGCACGTAGTCGTCGGCGCCGACCGTCAGGCCCATCACCGCGTCGACCTCCTCGACCCGCGCGGTCAACATCAGGATCGCGGGCTGCTCCCCCGGCGTGGCTCGGATGGCGGTGCACACGTCGAAGCCGCTTCGGCCGGGCAGCATGACGTCCAGAATGACGAGATCGGGGCGGATCTCGTGGTAGGTCGACAGGCCGAGATCGCCGTCGGCGGCGTGGTGGATCGTCCAGGATTCCCGTTCGAGATGGAACTTGACGACCGAGGCGATGCGCTGGTCGTCCTCGACGATGAGGATGGTGTACGACACCCCGGCATCGTACCAGCGCCGAACCCCCGGGGCGCCGCCCTTGCGCTCGCTTCTCCGCACCATCGCAAGAGAAAGAACACAGGTTGCTCCACAGCTCCGCAACAGCCGGAGCCGAGGCTGTAGCTGTCGACGGCCGGAGCCGCGACCACGGGAACTCCGACATGACTGACAGCCTCTCGACCGTCGCCGCCTCCGCCCGCTCCGCCCTGGCCCGGCTGCACGCCGACGAGCGCGGCCAGGGCATGACCGAGTACGTGATCATCCTCGTCGCCATCGCCGTGGTCTGCATCGCCATCGCGGTGCAGTTCGGCGGGAAGATCAAGGCCCTCTTCGAGACCGCCGACGGCGAGATCGACACGGTCGACCAGAACATGTGATTCAGGGCGGCGCTCCAAGCCCGGACGAAGCGGGAACTCGCTTGTTGGACCCTCTGCTGGGTTCGCCCGATTCGACCAGGTTTTGCATCGCACTCCGGACGGCGGGGGTGGCTTCGGCCTCCCCCGTCGCTCACTTGGAACAGCCGACTCTTGCGCCCACGCGCACGCGGCCGCACCCTCCAAAAAGGAGGTCGTCATGACGGACCCGAGCAAGCCCGATGCGCCGCGGGCCCTGAGCCTGAACCGCTACCAGACCAACTTCCAGGTCTCGGTGGCGCAGCGCATTGCCGCCCTCGGGGGCGCGCCCGCCTTCGCCAGCCGCCGCCTCCGCTGGGACCGGGCGATCGAGCGCTTCTGGGCCGACGTGCAGGAGCGCCGCGACGCGCTCTGGGCGGCCGCGGCCGAGGGCCGCATCGACGACGGCGGCAAGGAAGTGCGGATGTCGCTGCTCGACTCGAAGGGGCGCGACCCCTTCGGCGAGCGCCTGCGCAAGCAGGAGCTGTTCCGGGACCGACTGGACGTGGACAGCGAGCACCGAAAGCTCTTCGACTTCGCGTGGCTGCGCTACGTCGAGCGCCTCGATCTCACCGAGCTGGAGACCCTCGCCACCGAGTACAGCCGCTGGTTCCCGATCGAGGCCAACCTGCCCACCGATCCGGACACCGGGAGCTTCCTCTGGATGGGCAAGCCCTGGACCGCCGTCGAGGCCCCGACCACCGCAGAGATCCTCGAGCGCTTCCCAGCCCTTGGATAGCGTCGCCGCATCGGTAAGATGCGCGCCATGCTGGCGCTCCGACGCACCCTCCTCGCCCTGATCCTCGGCTCCCTGCTGCTGCCCGCCTCGGCGATGGCCGGCGGGATCGGGGGCTTCAACCTGACGGGCTTCCACTTCGGAGAGGCGCTGCGCGAGGGCGGTGGCGTAGGCCGCTGGCTCGACGAGGGCGGCGGCGTCGAGATCGTCCTGGGCAGCGAGGACTCCCGGATCAAGGGCCGCATCCGCTTCGCCTACAACGCGATCATCGACCTGGACCTGGTCGGCGACGGCGGCGGCGTGCAGCACGCTGGCGTCTTCAGCGGCGGCGCGATGGTCGAGCTGCTGCCCGCCTTCGAGGAGACGAAGTTCGGCCTCTACATCGCCGTCGACGTGGGGGTCTCGCCGCTCGTCACCAACGGCCGGGCCTTCGTGTATCTGGACGCTGGCCCGGGCGTGCGCGCCAACGTGGACGAGCGCCTCAGCCTCTTCGCCGAGGTCACCGGCTGGCTCCGGTACGAGAAGGGCTTCTACGGCGGACCGATGATCTTCCTCGGCGCCCGCGTCCTCCTGGACTGATGCGCCTCGCGTTCGCGCTGCTGGTCGCCCTGTTCGGCTGTGATCAGCAGGGGCTCGCCGAGGGGCAGCCCATCGACGGGGACCCCGAGGACGCCCGCTCCCCCTGCTTTGACGTCAACCTGCTCGACGGCCTGGCCACCGAGGCTCCCGGCGAGCTGCGCGCGCTCTGGCGCTGCCTGGACCTGCACGACGGCTTCGGCGAGCTCGAGCGCGTGGTGCTCGCCCTCGAGGAGTCCCAGGTCCGCACGGGGGTCGTCGCCGAGTTCGAGCTGGCCCGGGCGGTCAACCAGGTGGCCCCCTCGCAGGACCTCGTCGCCTGGCTCCAGCAGGCCGCCCACCTGCTCCAGGAAGAGGATGTCTTCCTGCTGCACGTCGTGCACACCCTGGCCGAGTGGACCTACGGGCGCCCCTGGCCCGAGGTCGAGCAGGGCTGGGCGGCCCCCGACGGCCCCTTCACCGTGCCCGAGGCGACGGACGCGGGCCTGGTGGCCCCGCTCTTCGGCATGCTCGGCACCCTCGGAGGCGCCGTGTTGGACACCGGGCGGGTCCCCGATCTGGCCCAGGCCCTCGCCGATCTGACCGCCATGCCGCAGCTCGCCGACGTGCTCGACACCGCAGCGGACATGGTCGACGGGGAGCAGGTCGTGCTCTTCCAGAACATGCCCGTGGCTTCGGCGGACTACCTCGACGCGTCCGTCTCGCCCGGCGGAGACAACACCCTGTTGGGCCTGCTGGAGCCCCTGCTGACCGGCTCTCCGGAGCTCGGTCGCACGCCCCTGCTCGCGGCGCTGGCGCCGGTCGACACGATCCTCGACGACCCGAACGCCCGCGGGAACCTGGTGTCCGCGCTGGGCGGTCTCTACGACGCGGGCCTGCTGGACGAGCTGCCGGGCCAGCTGCACACGCTGCTCTTCGTCGACGCCACGGGGCAGGGGCTGCAGCCCGGCGAGGTGAACGCGCTGGAGTCGCTGTTCTCCCTGATCGAGCGGGCGGACGCGCCGGTCGACTGCGGGCTGCTCAGCGTCGACAACCTCTCCGTCTTCATCCTCGAGACGATCGCGAGCTGGGATCCGGACAACGTCGCCCTGCTCATCGAAGCGAGCGAGCAGCTCGTGCAGCTGCTGGCGGACCTGGGCACCGTGATCTGCGACGTGGACCCGCAGCTCGACGACCACGCCCGCTCGCTCGTGCCGCTCGCCCAGTCCGGCGCCCTGCGCGCGCTCATCCCCATGCTCGATGCCCTGGACCGCGCCGACCGCGTGCCCGAGCTCGTCGAGCTGCTGGCCACCCTGGAGCGCGGCGAGGTCGTGGGCCCGTTCAGCGAGCACGGTCGCCACGTCTTCGACGGCCCCTTCCTGGGCAACCTGCTCGAGATCCTCGGTGCCTTCGTCGCCCCCACGCAGCCGGTGAGCTCGGGCGACATCGACTCCATCCTCGACCTGGTCGACGCGATCATCTCGCCGCCGCCGCTCGGCAGCCACGCGGATTCGCCCCTGGGCCTGATGATCGAGCCCTTGCGCCTGCTGGTCGTCGTCGAGTCCGAGGTGCTCTCCGACTGGCTCCAGCTGTGGGCCGTGCTGCTGCGTAGCGAGGGCAGCGAGAGCAACGAGTTCTTCGAGCACCTGGCGCCGCTGCTCGCGATCGACCCGGAGCTCGACTTCCTGGCCACGGTCGGGGCCCTGATCGGCCAGCCAGAGGTGCTGGAGTCCCTGATGCTGCTGGCCGACTGCGACCCGGTGCGCGAGGCTGTGGTCTCGGCCTATGGCCTCTCGCCGCGGGAGCCGGGTCTGCTGGGCCTGCTGGGACGCACGGCGTCCGACGGCTCGCTCGAGGCTGCTTTGGTGTTGCTGAGTTGGACCGCCGAGGCGCTCGACGCCATCGGCCTTCTGGATGAAGAGGGGACCTGATGCGCGATTCCATCTACCAGGACGTGGCCTACCGCCTGCCCGAGGTCGAGCACGACTACGGGGACAAGGTGCACATCCTGTCCGACGTGCTGGCGCTCAGCCTGCTCGCCCGCCTGGGCCACCCGAGCACCGTGCAGCCCGACTTCAACCGCCTGCTGGAGCGCCTCTACGGCTTCCTCTACGACGCGGTGATCAACCACAGCTTCCCGCGCGTCAACAGCGAGGTGGAGACGCGCATGGCGGGCGCCGTGCCGGGCGCGGCCTACCGGGGCGACATCATCGACCGGAAGACCCGCGCGATCCTCGTGGGCATGGCCCGCGCCGGCACGCTGCCCGCCTACCAGGGCTTCGAGCTCTTCAACGACCTGCTGGAGCCGGCGGGCGTGCGGGTGGACCACGTCTACATGCAGCGCCGGACCGACGCCGACGGCCGGGTGATCGGCGTGGACCTGGGCGGCAGCAAGTTCGGCGGCGACGTCGACAAGGCGATCGTGATGCTGCCCGATCCCATGGGCGCCACCGGCTCATCCATGAGCGACGCGGTCGGCCTGGTGAAGGCGCTGCCGGGCCAGGCGATCCGCATCGTCAGCCTGAACCTGATCGTCACGCCGGAGTTCATCCGGCGCATGACGGCCGACCACCCCGACGTCGAGATCTACGCGCTGCGGCTCGACCGCGGCCTGAGCACCGAGGCGGCGCTCCAGGGCAGGCCGGGCGCCGAAGAGGGCGAGGTCGGCATCAACGAGATCCAGTACATCGTCCCCGGCGCGGGCGGCCTGGGCGAGCTGATCAACAACGCCTTCGTCTGACGCGACGCCCTACAGCGTGCTCAGGTCGAGGCTGACCGGCGCGTGGTCGCTGCCTTCCACGGTCTCGTGGATGTCGGCGTCGACGACGTCGCCGCGCAGCGCCTCGGGCACCATCCAGTAGTCGATGCGCCAGCCGATGTTGCGCGGGCGGGCGTTGGACCGCCACGACCACCAGGAGTAGCGCTCCGGCTTGTCGGGGTGGATCTGGCGGAAGGTGTCCACCCAGCCCTCGTCCACGTACCGGTCCATCCAGGCGCGCTCTTCGGGCAGGAAGCCCGAGGTGTTCGAGTTCGCCTTGGGGCGCGCCAGATCGATGGACTCGTGCGCCGTGTTGTAGTCCCCGGTGACCACGCAGTGCACGCC
>JAJDAI010000625.1 GCA_029261955.1 Deltaproteobacteria bacterium
CCGCGCACCGTCCCAGGCCGCCAGGTCGGCGTTCTGGTCGACGACGTCCGCCTCCACCCGGGACTCGAGCGTCTGGCCCAGCGCGTCGATGAGGGCCGGCAGCTCGATGGTCCACCAGGGCCCGACGCTCCACTCGCAGATGGTGGACTCGAAGCGGGCCAGCAGCTCCGGATCCCGCAGGACCAGGTGGATGGCCAGGTTGAACCAGTTCTCGTTGGGGATGCCGGCGAGCAGCGGGTCGTAGAGGATCCCGTTCATCCACCAGTCGTCGTGCACCAGCTCGGGGCAGAGCGAGGTGTTGTTCACCGAGTCGAACTGGCAGCCGAAGCTCAGATCGAGGTCCCAGGGATAGAACTCCCAGCGCGGCCCGAGGCGGTGCACCTCCTGCCACGAGAAGTAGAAGTTGTTGGTGATGTGGTCGTTGTTCTGGAGCAGGGCCTGAAAGGCCAGGTAGTTCACGTAGGAGTCGACGTCGAGCACGGCGCGGGTGCGCTCCGTGAGCGTCGGCCCCCAGGGCGGCGAGGCCATGTAGTCGCCCCACAGCGCGTCCTCGATGAGCGAGATGAGGTCGCTGAAGTCGTCGGGATCCCCGGCGTCCTTCTCGTAGTGCGCCCGGTAGTCCTCGGGAGACTCCAGGGGCACGAAGGCCCCGTAGGACGAGGCCGCGTAGGCTTCGTAGAGCGACTGCTCGCGGTCGCGCCCGTTGGTCTCCAGGAACTTGCCGCCGATGCGCTCCACCTCGAGCATCAGCCCGCGGTTCTCCCCGTTCAGCACCAGGTTGATGTAGCGGGTCCGCGCCGTCGTCAGCCCGCCGAGCCGCCGCGCGGTCTCGTAGCCCACGAAGCTGCGCAGGTAGGAGGGGTCGTTGTACTCGCCGCGCAGGTTGATCTTGCGGGCGAAGCCGGGGTGCTCGGCGTCCTCGGGGAACTCCACGCGGAAGGACTTCTTGGGGAAGCGCCGCGTGGATCCGCCGGCGTAGCGCACCTGGAGTCCCTCGTAGGCGACGCCGTCGACCACGAGGCTCGCGGGCACGAAGAGGTTGGCCCGCACGTCCACGTCCATCGCCGCCACGTCGTCGGGCGCGATGCTCAGCTCCCACTGGGGGATGGACGCCGGCAGGCAGAAGCCGTTGCCGCAGGCCTCGCGTTCACGGCAGTGGGCGTCCAGGGTGCAGGTGCCGCAGACCCCGTCGTCGCAGCCGCGCAGGCGCTGGCAATCGCTCGCCTCGTCGCAGGCTCCGCAGGCCCCGCCGTCACAACCGAGGTCGGCGCGGCACTGTTCGGGGTCGTCGCAGGACCAGTTCTCGTCGCCCGGCCCGGGCACGAAGACGTCGTCGTCGTCCGGTACCTCGTAGATGTCGTCGTCGTCGTCGGGCAGCTCGTCCGTGCAGGCTGCGAGACCCCAGCAGAGGGTCAGCAGGCCGAGCAACAGGAGGCGGGGGACATGAAGAGGGCACGACATCGCTCCAGAGGATGCCTGCCCGGTCCGATAAAGTGCAACGGAACGCCGGTGTCGAAGGGACCACGATGAAACGGATCGCGCTCCTGCTGTCCTCGCTCCTCGTCTTCGTCGGCTGCGTGCCGCCGGAGCCGCTCGAGATCG
Source organism: Deltaproteobacteria bacterium (assembly GCA_029261955.1). Classification (GTDB taxonomy): domain Bacteria; phylum Myxococcota_A; class UBA796; order UBA9615; family UBA9615; genus CALCXL01. The sequence continues at coordinate 1,603 of JAJDAI010000625.1, forward strand.
AGCCCGCCTGCCGCGAGCTGCCGGAAGCCGAGCGCGCGCCCGTGCCCGAGGAGACCAGCCGCACGGCGCTCGTGCTCTACGACAGCTCCGGGCCCTGGGGCGACCTGGGCATCCTGTACGCCTCGATGGTGATCAACCTGCTGGGCCACTTCCCCGAGGTGCGGACCACCGCGCGGCCGATGTCGCAGTACGTGCCCGGCGATCTGCTCGAGCACGACGTGATCTTCTACCTGGGCGTCGTCTACGGCGAGAACAAGCCGCCGGCCTTCATGGAGGACTTCCTGGCCACCGACCGGACGGTCGTCTGGATCGGTCAGAACCTCTGGCAGGTGGCCCATCCGAAGCGCAACGCCTTCCCGGTCCGCTACGGCTTCGACTTCGTGCACCAGGAGGGGAACACCGGCGAAGGCGCCGACACGACCTTCTTCCAGACCGTGCACTACAAGGGCCAGGAGCTGAACAAGTACTTCCGGTGGTTCGAAGAGGAGCAGGTCGTAGGCAACGAGCCCGACGTGGGTGTCGTCGAGATCCTGAACCCCGCCCTCGTCGATGTGCGGGCGGAGATCGAGCACAGCGGCACGGGCGAGCGCATCCCCTACGCGCTCCGCTCCGGGAACCTCTGGTACGTCGCCGACAACCCCTTCACCTACCTGCACGAGATCGACCGCTACCTGGCCTTCACGGACCTCATGCACGACTTCGTGGGCCTGGACCACGAGTCCACGCAGCTGGGGCTGTTCCGGCTCGAGGACGTGCACCCCTGGGTCAACCCGACGGCCATCCGCGACGTCATCGACGTGCTCGACGGCCGGCCCTGGAACATGGCGATGGTGCCGGTCTTCGCCGACCCGCTGGGGGTCTACAACGACAACGAGGAGTGGCACTTCGACATGCTCTCCGAGCGCGCCGAGCCCTGGCTGGAGGCTGTGCGCGAGGCCCGCGATGTGGGCGCCGAGATGGTGCTGCACGGCTTCACCCACCAGTTCGGGCAGGTCGCGAACCCCTTCAACGGCGTCACGGGCACGGACTTCGAGTTCTGGGACGCGGTGAACGACCGGCCGGTGCCTGGGGACTCCTTCGCCTTCGCGGCCGACCGCGTGGACCGGGGCACGGCGATGCTGGCCGAGGCGGGCTTCGCG
>JAJDAI010000626.1 GCA_029261955.1 Deltaproteobacteria bacterium
GCCCCGAGCAGGCGAGCGGCCAGGACGTGGGGCCTCCCGCCGACGTCTGGGCGCTGGGGGCGGTGCTGTACGAGATCCTGGCCGGCCGACGCCCCTTTCGGGGGCCGAGCCAGCGGGAGACCGTCGCGCAGATCCTCAGCGGCTCGTGGATCGACCTGCGCGTCGCCGTGGCGGAGGTGGACGAGGGGCTCGCGTCGATCGTGGACCGCGCCCTGGCCCCGGACCCCCACGATCGCTACCCGGACGCGGGCGAGCTGGCGGCTGCGGTCGCAGCCCAGCTGGACGGTCGGGCGCGGGCAGAGGGAGGTCGCCGTCCCCGGAGGAGGGCGGGCCTCGCGGTGGGGCTCATCGTCGCCGCGCTGCTGGGCTGGGCGCTCGGCACGGGGAGCCGTTCGGAGCCGGGATTGCACGACGTGCCCGAGACCCGGGTCGTGCAGGACGCCCTGGTGATCCAGGCCCGGGCCGCCGGCGCCGAAGGAGACCGGAGCCGCGCCGAGGGGCTGGCCGCCGACGCCCTCGCCCTCGGAGAGCACCCCGGCGCCCGAGGCGTGCTCGCCGCCCACGGCCTCGCCCCCCTGCCCGAGCTGTTGACCACCGCGGACATCCCCCCCTGCCGCCGCTCCCTGTTGGACACCCGGACCGGGGCCCTGTTCTGCGCCGGCGAGGAGGCCCTGACCCGCTTCGACCTGGACGGGGCGGCGGAGTGGACCTTGCCCATCTCCGCGTCCAGCCTGAGCTTGGATGCGGACGCGGAGATCCTCATCGCCTGGAACGACGGCGCCGCCCGCTGGGTCCTCCTCGACGCCGCGACGGGCGCCTTGAGCCCGACCCAGGTGGCGGGGCTGGGGCACCGGTGGCCGCGCTCGGGGATCAGCCGGGTCCCGGGGCGCTTCATCGGCCTGTACAACGGCCGCAACACGTCGTTCGGGGCGGCGTCGAGGGGGTCGAGCTCGGCGGCTTCGAAGCGGGAGGCCTGCGGTCCCCGGCTGGTGGATTGGGTCCTGGAGGAGGCACCGGGCGTGTTCCTGGCCGCCTGCAGCGACCGCTCGGTGGTGCGGGTGGACGGCAGCTCCGAGGTCGAGGTGCTGCCCGCCATCGAGTTGGACAGCCTCGTGTGGACGGGCGCTGTCGACCCGAGCGGGCGGTGGCTCCTGCTGGGCGGAGTCGAGGGGGAGCTCGAGCTGCTGGATCTGCGGCCGGCTCGCCGGGCCCTGCGCGTGCAGGTCGTGCCCGGGATGATCCACCAGACGGCGATCGCCCCGGACGCCCAGCTCCTGGCCGCCGTCGACCACACGGGCACGGCGTGGATCGTGCCCACCGAGCAGCCCGAGCGGCGCTACCGACTCCCGGGCGAGGTGAGGCAGCTCGGCTTCACCCAGGCCGATCAGGTGGCCGTGCTCCGCGCGGGCAGGCTGGAGCGTTGGCGGCTGCCCCGCGCGACGATCCCCCAGCGCCAGGCCCTGCCGGGTGGGGTCGTGGACATCGCCTGGTCGACCCACGGCCTCGCGGCAGCCGCCGGCGGGGTGCAGCTCTTCGACGGCAGCGGGCAGCCGCTGGCCTCCCGGCGCTCCGAAGAGCTCGCGCGGCCGACGGCCGACGAAGAAGGGTCCCGCTCCCCCGAGCTCCGCTCATTGTCCTGGCAGCCCGGCGGCGACGTGCTCGCGGCGGGCTTCGCCATCGGCCTCGTCCGCCTCTCGTCGGACGGCAGCTTCCAGCGCGAGGGCGCCGGCTTCGGGGTCTATTCGCTCGCCACCGGCCACCGGCTGGTCTTCGGGCTCGCGGGGATCAGCCCGCAGGTGGTGGGCCCCGACGGCGCACCGGTCGTCGGCTTGGGGGCGCCGGGGTGGGTGCCGCTGACGGGGTCGGTCAGCCCCGACGGATCTCACGCCGTGCTGCAGGGCCGCCAGGGCGACCTCCTGCGCGTGGTGGACGGAACCCCGCCCCGCCTGGGCCAGCTGCCCAAGCCCGAAGCCGTGATCGCCAGCGCCATCACCAACGACGGGCAGACCCTCTACCTGTCGACCCCCGAAGGCGTGCTCGTCCGGGCCGCCGAGGGCCCCCCGGAGTCGGCCCGGCTGCTGTTCCCCTCCACGGGCGCCCGGATGCTCGCGCTGTCCGCCGACGAGCGCTGGCTCCTGGTCGGCCACAACGATGGCCTGGTGGAGGTCCGCGAGCGGTCCGATGGCAGCCTGCGCCTGCAGATCGACGCCCACGAGCGCCGCGTATCGGCCATGGCGCTGTCCCCCGACGGCGAGCGGCTGGCCACGGGGAGCTGGGACCGGACGCTCAGGCTGTGGGACCTCCGGCCGCTGCTGGAGGAGCGGGGAGCGCTCGTGGACGCCGTCCGGCAGCGGTGGGCGGGCGTGCCCAGCCCCTGAACCGGCCGGTTCTGCGAGCACGAAGGGGGGCCTGGCCGTTGTGCGGTTCACCCCCAAACCGTCACACTGCGCCGATGCGCGCCTCCGTCGTCGTCCGCACCCCCGATGGCGTCCTGCACGAGCTCGGCCACGGAGACATCCTGGGCCGGCTGCAGACCGCTTCCCTGCACATCGACGACGCCCGCGTGAGCGAGGCCCACTCGATGGTCTCGCTGCGGGGCGGCGAGCTGAAGCTGCTGTCCCTGCGCTCCCTGTTCGCGGTCGACGGAAAGCCCCTGCGGGAGCTGGTCTTGAGGGTTGGCCAGCGCATCGAGATCGTCCGCGGCCTGGCCCTCTCCGTCGAGGAGGTCCGGCTGCCCGACGCCGTCGTCGCCCTCGCGATGCCCGGCCTCGTCCGGCAGCCGCTGCCCGGCGCGTGCTGGCTGCTCACCCGCCCCCACCCGCGCCTGGTCCCCAAGCCCAGCAAGGCCGCGGTCGCCGAGTTCTGGTTCACCGGGGACGCGTGGAAGGTCCGGGTGGGCGGCGGTCCGGCCCAGGAGTTCGCGCCCGGCTGGACGGCGACCGTCGACGGCGTGGAGGTCTCGGCCGTGTCCCACGCGCTGTCTCGAGCGGGCCAGCAGCCGACCCGACTCGCGGGGGGGGTGAGCGCGCCGCTCCGGCTCGTCTGCCACTTCGACACGGTGGTGATCGAGCGCGAGGGCGTGATGGAGCTGACGCTGACCGGGCAGGGGGCCCGGCTGATCTCCGAGCTGGTGGAGATCGGGGCGCCCGTGGAGTGGGCGACGCTCGCGCGGCAGCTGTGGCCCGGCGAAGACGACCTCACGCTCCTTCGGCGGCGGTTCGACACGGTGCTCGCGCGGCTGCGGCGAAAGCTGAAGGCCTCCAACCTGCGCCCCGACCTCGTGCGCGCCGACGGCGGCGGGCGGGTCATGGTCCACCTGGAGCAGGGGGATGAAGCCATCAGTCAGTAGGGGAGCCGACTGACCTTCCCCTGGTTTCCCGGACCGCGTGGGCGGCTGCTCCATGCCCGGGTCCGGCCCGCGGAACGACCGGGTCCTGACCTGATCGGGTCTCTACGGACCGTGGTAGCCCTGGGCGCTGTCGGCCAGCTCCTGATCCGTCTTGTCGAGCCCCATGGGCCCGCCGCCGGGCACGTGGCACCACCGGCAGGCGTAGTCGAGGGTGATCCAGGGGTTCGCGTTGCCGTCTTCGCGGAACTGCGCGGCGGTCGGGTCCCGGTTGATCGCGAACTGGTGGCTGGCCATGTCCCCGGCGAAGACCTCGGCGCTCCCGACGGCGCTGCGCACCAGGGGTGGCATGTGGCAGGCCGTGCACGAGAAGCCACCCATGACCTCCGAGTTGGCGGACGCCGCTTCGTTGAAGTGACAGCCCTCGCAGGACGAGGTGATCCCCCGCTCGGGGTTGTGCTGGTCGTCGTCGTGCAGCGCGCTGCGGTGCGGGTCGTGGCAGTCGGCGCAGTCCATCACCCGGTGCTTCGAAGAGGCCATCTCGTTCCACTGCGCGCCGTGCTCAACGAGGCCGTCGGACGCCGGGATGGTCTGGAGGTCGTCGCCTCGGGAATGGCAGCGCCCGCAAGACTCGGCAGCCCGGTCGATGGTCAGGGGCACGCTCCACGGGTCGGCGGCGTGCAGCGCTCCGTTGCCGTGGCACTCCTCGCAGTCGATGCCGGTGGCGCTCCACTGCCCGGGGATGCCCGCGAGCCCGTCCTGGTGCCCGTCCGTGCTCCGGAAACCGCTGCTGTGGCAGGACACGCAGTCCGCCGCCACGCTCCCCGGCTCTGCGCTCGGCATCAGGGCGGACCAGCTGTCGTCGGCCAGGCCATACACGGCGTCCTCTCCCGTGACGAGCCACCCCGACTCATCCAGGAAGGCCTGCTTCCAGCCCCAGCCGCCGATCACGAAGCTCACGTCCTCCCAGAGCAGCCCGTCGGGGGGGCTCGTGGGGAAGTGGCCGAAGTCGCCCAGCTCGTCCCAGGGCTCCTGGTCGGGGGCGCCGTCGACCGCGGTCATCGCCCACGCGTGGCCGGAGCGCAGCCAGGCCT
>JAJDAI010000627.1 GCA_029261955.1 Deltaproteobacteria bacterium
GTGGCGCAGCAGCGCGCCCGCCGGTGTCTCGTCCCGAAACCAGCCGAGGCCCACCGCCGTCGCGAAGCTGCCCGCCGTGGTGCGGGGCGTCGTGAGAGCCTCGATGCCGCTCAGGTGCCGGGCCATCTTCAGGAGCCCCGCGCAGTCCAGGACCAGCCCACCCGAAGCCGCGGGGTGGTCCTGAGTCCAGCGAGCCGGCACGCCGATCCCGTCGAGCAGCTCCTCCGCCGCCGCCGCGAAGCCCGGCCCCGCCGCCCGCTCGAAGCCCAGGTTCGAGTAGCCGAACAGCCGCCCGGGCGGCGCGAACTCCCGCGGCAGGTCACAGGCCAGGCCGCCCTGGTGAGAGAGCAGCTGCTCGACCGTCGCCCCCTCGACCCGGCGATCCAGCTCGTCCCGCAGCGTCGCCGCAGTCAGGAGCTTCGTCACCGAGCCGATGGGCAGGGGCGTGGAGGGCAGGAGGCCCGCCCCGTCGCAGGCGACCTGGAGCTCCTCGCCCCGCGCGAAGCCGACGATCAGCCCGGGCACCCGCGCGGCGTCGCGCTGGCTCCGGCAGAAGGAGAAGAGTTCGTGGCGCAGCATCCGGCGGATCACACCCGCAGGCGGATCTCCCGGGACCAGTCTTCATCGTCCTCGTCGAGCTTGCCGCCTTCGGCCCGCCGGAGCATGCGCCAGATCTGGGCGCCCATGAGGTCGATCTCGGTGTTCTGGTAGCGCTCGCCGCCCCAGTGCTCGATCGCCTCGCTCTGCTCGCGCAGGATCCAGGCGTCCTGGTCGAAGATCTTGAAGGCGAAGGGCTCGATGAACGGAGCCACCAGCCAGGAGGGCACCGGCGACTTGAGCGAGATGACGGCGTAGACGCGGGTGAGGAAGTCCTCGACCGGCGTGCACAGCGAGGTCGTCACGATGTGGCTGTCCTCGCCGAGCTTGTATTCGACCTCCGCCACCGACGGCAGCTTGAAGCGGTCGAAGTGGGTGAGCACCCCGCCCGAGGGGCTCAGGATCTTCGCGGCGATGCCCTCGGGGCGCGGCTCACCCACGAACTCCGCCTGCACCATGTGCCGGGTGCGAGTGAGGATGGCCTTGATCTCCACCGGCTCGCGGCCGCCGCGGAAGAGCCCGCGGTGCAGGAACGCCGTGTGCGGCACGTCCAGCGCGTTCTCCAGCGTCATCACGAGCGAGCCCGGGAAGTCCACGACGCGACGCACCACGGCGTAGCCCGGACGATCCGTGGCCGGCAGGCGGTAGGGCTCGTCGGTGGGCTCCTGGTCCGCGGTGCCCCAGACCCAGACGAAGCCGTCCTGCTCCCGGGTGGCGTAGGACGCGACGTTGCGGGACTTCGCCTCCTCGCCCGAGCAGAGGCCCGGCACGGTGCGGCAGGTGCCGGCGGTGTCGAACTGCCAACCGTGGTAGCCGCACTCCAGCTGGCCCTGCACGACCCGGCCGAGGCTCAGCGGGACCATGCGGTGGGGGCAGCGGTCCAGCACGCAGCCGGCGGCGCCCGAGGGGTCCCGGAAGAGGACCAGCGGGACGCCGAAGAGCTTGCGGGCGAGCGGCTTGTCGGTGAGTTCGGGGGACTGGGCCAGCACGTACCAGGCGTCGCGCACGTGGGCGACGGATCGGCGGCCGGTCGGTTGTTCCTGGGAGGGGTCCATGGCCCGGGACTCTAGCGTCCGCTGCGGCCAGGTGGGTCCCGAGGGGCTGGATCAGCGGCAGCCGCGCCGGGGGCGCTCGCCGACCGTCACCTCGAGCACGACGACGACGTCCGAACGCAGCACGCGGGCCTCGCCCGTCTGGCCGCTGCGGCCCACCAGCGCCTGGGCGAGATCGTCCCAGCCCGCGATGGATACCCCGTCGAAGCCGATGAGCAGATCGCCCACCATCAGGCCCGCGCTCGCGGCGGGCCCCGAGCGCTTCATGCCGGTCAGCAGCAGGGCCGCCGCCTGGCCCGCCAGCGCCGCCTGCTCCGTGCCGAGCTCGGCCGGCTGGAAGAGCACGCCGAGCCAACCCGGGCTGCGGTCCCCGCCTTCGCGGAGCTGCTCGACCACCCGCTCGACCGTGGGGATCGGCAGCGTGGTGCCGCCGCGCACCAGCGCCGCGGTGTTGAGGCCGACGACCTCGCCGTTCGCGTCCACCAGGGGTCCCCCGGAGAAGCCGCGCGGCAGGGTGCCGTCCACGTCCAGGAAGGCGTCGACGACCCCGCCGTCCGCGGTCGTCCAGGAGCCACCGACCCCGGAGACCAGGCCGAGCGTGGCCCGCACCGAGGCGCCCGGCCGGCCCATGGCCAGCACGAGGTTGCCCACGCGGGGCGTCGCCCCGGAGCGCGGAGCGGGCACCAGGGGCTCGCCCTCGACCTCGAGCAGGGCGAGGTCCGTGGCCGGGTCGCGGCCGAGCACGGTGGCGGGGCGCTCGGAGCCATCGGCGAGGGTCACGGTGGCCTCGCTGCCACGCGGCACGGCCCGGGCGACGGTCACGACGGAGCGCTCGTCCCAGATCACGCCGGTGGCGACCCGGCGGCGGCTCTGCACGCGCACCAGGGAGGCACCGACCGCTTCGGCCGCGTCGGCCAGGGAGTCGGAGAGGGTCAGGAAGGGGTTGTCATTGCTCATGCTGAGAACCTGCGTGAGACGCGGCGTTCGCACCACCGGCCGCTCGGCGGGGGGAGCCTGCCCAGGTGGGGAGGTCGGTCATAGGGCGAGGATTCCGGCCCGGGCGGCCTGAACGACCGCCTCGGTGCGCGTCTGGGCGTCGAGCTTGTTGAGGATCGAGCCGATGTGGAACTTGGCGGTGTGCGCGGAGACCCCGAGTTCTTCGGCGATCTCGCGGTTGCTGAGGCCCAGGGCCAGCAGCTCCAGGACCTCCATCTCCCGCGGGGTCAGCGGCGGCAGGCCGTCCAGCCCGCGCGGCGCCGGCCCGAAGTTGAACAGCTCCTCGGCCAGCCCGTCGTCGAGGATGCGCAGGCCTTCGACCACCCCGTGCAGCGCCGCTTCGAGGCGATCGCCGTCCGCCTGGCGCAGCAGCACGCCCCGGGCCCCGCTCTGCAGGGCGAGCCGGGCGCGGTCGGCGTCGGGAACGAGGGCGAGCACCGGTTCGTCGAAGCCGGAGTCGGGCAGCTCGCCTTCGGAGCCTCCGAGATCGCACAGCAGCACGTCGGGCTCGGCCAGCAGGCTCGCTCCCTCCAGATCGTCCGCGGCCCCGCTGCCCACGATCTGGACGCGGGGGCGCCCGGACAACAGGCCGACGAGCCCGGCGAGGGCCAGGGGGTCGTCGGCGAGGACGAGGACAGCGAGCGGCTCAGCGGATTCGGTCACGGGGACAACCTCGGCACGTTCTCCATCATGCCAAGCAGCCCGATCGGGCAGGGCGCCACGTGAGCCGCGCTGGCCTCGCAGGCGCGTCCGCGCTATCAAACAAGTAGACGGGGGCGTCAGGAGCCTTTGATGAGCAGCAGCAGCAAGACGGGACCAATCCCGACGATGCAGTCCCGCACCGGCGCCCACGGCTCGGTGACCGGGCAGCACGAGCCAGTCGAGCCGCAGGCGCGCAGCGGGAACATGCAGACGCTGACGCAGGCTCAGAGCGCCGTCACCCCGCTCACGCGGCCCGTGATGACCATCAAGGGCACCCCGGTGAGCGTGGTCGACATGCTCCGCGGCATGCGGAGCGAGAAGGCCTCGGACATGTTCCTGCAGAGCGGCGCGCCGGTCCGGCTGAAGCTGCGCGGCCAGGTCAAGACGATGGAGACGCCGCCGCTGAGCCGGGCGATCGTGAACCACGTGATGTCCTGCTTCCTCTCCCCGGAGGAGATCAAGACCCTGCACCGCCGCCGCACGGCGGACGTCGTGCACCAGGACGGAGCGGAGCGCTACCGCGTGCACTTCGCCTTCGGACACACGGGGCCCTACGCCGCCATCCGGCTCATCGGCGCGGACATCCTCGAGCTGTCCGCGCTGGCGCTGCCCGAGGTCGTGCAGCGACGCCTGGAGTCGATGCGCTCGG
>JAJDAI010000628.1 GCA_029261955.1 Deltaproteobacteria bacterium
AACATGCAGCGGGCCCTCAGCGACCCACACAGACTGCGAATGGAAGACCGGACTCGAGCAGGAACCGAACCTCGTGAACTCGGCGGGCGCGAAGAACAGAACCGGGGTTGACCGGAACAAGCCTTCTCATGGAAAACGCCACGGCCTCTCCTGGCCTCGGCGCGGGCGACTTCGAGTCCATTCACGCCTCCGCGGCGACATTGCCTTCCCCGACACCGGCCGCAGCGTTTATCCGGGACGTGTTGGGCGAAATGCCGCCTTCAGTTCGGGTCATTTCCCGTCGGCCCGCATCCGGCGGGCCTCTATGTGCTGACCCGGCGAGCGCTTTCGAACACGGTGGGGCCACACGGGCCAGTCAGCGGAGGCGACCCACCTCTGGCGGCTCCGGCCGATCCGGTACCATCCCGACTCACCGCGAGAGGCAAATGAACGGACTGAGCCGCATGGTCGCCGGGCAACAGCCTCATGAATCGCCCTTTCGCGAACCCAGGTTGCTCGCGGACAACGCGCCGGTAGCAGTCGCCTGCTGGATGGCCGTCCTCGCTGCGGTGTACTTCGGCATCGGCTGCGGGCTCCCCGGCGATCGGGAACAGACGGCGAGTGAACTCCACGCCCGCGACCCCCGCACTCCCGCACCAAATCACAGGCCCGGCGATTGTGGCCGCCCGGATCAATGCCTGGCCGGCTACGACCACTTCCTCGTCGCCGCCTCCACCCATGCCGAACCCATCGACCGAAACACGCTCTGGGCCCACCTCTGGGCCATCATCGACGAAAGAGCTTCGATCGCGGACGCCGTCCCCGAGGGCTCGACCCTCGATGCCGAGCTGCTCCGAGACTCGAACCTGCGGTGGCTGCTGGGAGAAGCTGACCGAAAGCGCGCTGTGGTCACCCAGTGCGGCGAAACACTCTGGGGCCCGGCCAAGCAGATCACCCTCTGCATCAAAGACCCCTGGGTCGGCTCCTTCACGGCGTTGCTCCTCCTCCCCGGAGCCGTGGGGCCATATCCAGCGATCGTGGCCCACCCCGGGCACGCCGAGTCCGCCGCGTACCACCGCGACTATCGCCTCGGCCGGGATCTCCTGGAGGCCGGCTACGCGCTCGCCGTTCTCGAACCTCGCGCCTTCGCCGGCGACGAGTTCGAGCACGCCATCACGGAACGCCTGCTGCTCCAGGGGCACACGCTCGTCGGCCTGAGGCTCTACGAACTGGCCGTCATCCACGGCTATCTCGCGAGCCTCGCCCTGGTCGACGGTGACCACATCGGCCTCCTCGGGCACTCGGGCGGCAGCGACGCCGCAAGCCTCGCAGCGTTCATCGATCCACGCTGGGAAGCCGTCGCGCTCGACCTCATGGGCTGGTTCATGGCGCGCATCGATCAGAACCGGCAGTTGTCCTCCGAAGTCTCGCCTGCCCTCTGGCGCTGGCACCGGCTCATGAAGACCGGTAAGCCAGCCGTCCCGCGCTTGATGCAGGCCTACGGCTTCCCACGGGGAGCCGAACCACTGATCCAGTTCTTCGACCAGCACTTGAAGCCAGCTTCGAGTCCGCCTCAGCAAGCGCCGTGAGGAACACTGAGCCATGACCATTCGGTTGGTCAGTCCGCCGTGCTTCCTCCTCCGCAGAACGTATTCTCGGCGGGAATCAGGAACACGGCGCGGCCGACCTGCCGCACCGAAGACGCGAGTTCAGCGGTCCCCCTCTCCAGCCATCGCGACAGCACGGCCTTTCGGCATCTCCTCATCCTCATCCTCCGGGGTCCACTGTCCTTCCTTCACGCGGGGCGCGCGCGACTTGAGACGATCTGGCCCACCCTCAGGCGCAGCCCAAGCCCCCGCTCCGAGGTGGGAGAGCTCTCCCCGCCGCCTTCTCGACCTCGCGGGCCGCCAGCTCGCCGGGCGGAGACGGGAATCCAGACTGGAGCGAGCCCAACCGCGGACGTATGCTTCAGCCATGAGTGAAGCAGAACTCCTGGTCGCCGCACTGGCACTCCCGAGAAAAGAGAGAGCCGACATGGCGCTCCGGCTCGTCGAAAGCCTTGACGATTCGAGCCACGAGCTCTCCCCGGAGGAGTGGGATCGGGCCGCTCTGCAGGAGTACCGAGATCGGCGTGCATCACACCTCGCGGGCGACGTTCAGATGACCCCGGCCGCCGAGGGCCTGGCGGCGGTGAAGGCCCGTCTCGCGCGTGGCCGTTGAGTTCCATCCTGCCGCCCTGAACGAGGTTTTCGAGGCAGGCACCGCATACGAGATTGAGCGACCATTCCTCGGCGACCGATTCACCTCCGCGGTCGCTCGGACGATCGAGACCCTGGCGGCGTTTCCTCGCATGGGCCGGCGGCTCCAGGACGACCTGCAGGAAGGCGAAGAGCCTCGCGCCGTACCCGTCAGGGGGTTTCCGTACAGCATCATCTACTCGGTCACCTCGGCCTCGGGCGAGGACACGGTCTGCGTCTATTCCGTCGCACACGAGCGCCGCGGGTCTCGGCATTGGCGGGGGCGGCTGGTCGGCCCAACCTGAGTCGCCAGCGGTCCCTCTGCGCACACGATGCTCGGCCGAAGCCAGCAGTTCCGCAGAAGCCCTGGTTACCCCGACTCCCAACGAGTTTGGGGCTACAACCTCAGGGGCCGGGCTGCGGAAGTCAGGTCGCCGGGACCGTGTTGCCGTACACCGACCGCCGTCAACTCCGCGCCGCCGGCCCGCGGCGTCTCCCGGGTGTTCACGGCTCTCGAATTTCGCTGGGAACGCGGGAGCCGGCAATCTTACTTCAAACGGCGGCGAGGGCCCGGCACGGCCGTCGTTGCTGGTCCTCGCGCTCCGCGGGCCCGTCCAGGGCCCGCTCTTGCTTGAGATCAGGCGGCACCTCGTCCAACACTGCATAAACGCCAGCCGCTTCGCGGCCAGCGTTTATGCGGGACGTGTTAGGTGACACACCGGCGCAGGATCGGGGTTGAGTACGCCGCCGTCCTGGCGGCTACCGTCCTAGCTCCTCAAGAAGCCGAGCGGACGAGGGGGAATCTCAAGAAGCTGCCCACTTCTCATGGTGGGCTCCCGCTGAAGAAGCCCAGCGGAGCACGAGACTACTGAGAGCTCAGCGTCAACCGACTCAGTGAGACCCCGATGCCGCCCTCAGATCAGCCCGGATCACGAGCGCGCTCGGGTCGTGCACACGTCCATATGTCTGCTAGCGTCCGCCGATGCGGCCAGCTTGCTCCCACTATCAACGAACGCGTACAGACAATGGCATTCGATAGCTCTCAGCCTTCGTACCAACGACTCCGTTCCGGAATTGCAGAGCGACGCTACGACATAGTGCCCTGGGTCGGCGCAGGATTGAGCGCGCCGGCAGGAACCCCGACCTGGGTCTCCCTCCGTGGTTTGCTGTTTGCGGAGGGAGAAAACCGCGCGCAGCACTCAAACAAGCTCGCCGCCGAGAAGATCCAAAAGAAGCTGCAGGCCGCTCGAGATCAGGATTCGCCGTGGCGGCAGTTCAGTCTTCTCCGTCAAGCTCTCGGCGAGACCCTCTACCGCGAAGCCATCAAGGGCGCGTTCGCCCGAACCGAGTCCTCCGACCCGCCAGAAAACTACCTTCGTCTTTGGCGTCTTCGACCGTCGGGCCTTCTGTCCCTCAACATCGACGGGTTCGCTGAACGAGCGTTTGGACTCGTGCAGCCGGGGAAGCCTCTCAACCAGCTCAACGGCAAGAACGTCGCTGCTCTAGCTCACGTCCTCCAGTCCCCCCAGCCCTTCTTGGCTTCGTTGCACGGCCTCGCCAACGATCGGAGTTCGTGGGTCTTCGACAAGCAGGAGTTGAAGAAGCTCGTCAGCATATTCGCGTACAAGCAGTTCATCTCCGCCTGCGTACTGGGAAAGACCCTGCTCTTCGTTGGTATCAGTGCCGAAGACAGAGCCGCAGGCGGGCACTTGGATGTGCTTCGAATACGCCAAGGCATCGAAACTGGTTCGCACTTCTGGATCACCAACCGTAAGGACTCGGCCGCCTGCGAGTTCGCCGAAGCGGCAGGCGTGCAGATCGTCCACTACGACGCACCGGATGACCACTCGGCGCTCGCCGAGATTCTCGACGACCTTTGCGCCGCGGCGCCGATGACGTCCGCTCCCGCGCCTGTGGTACCCGTCCTGCGGACTCAGCTTCCGAAGACGGTGAGAAAGTCCCCCTCTCAGCTTGAAGCACTCTCGGCCGAGGAGATTCGGCAAGAACTGAACGCTCGCGCAGTCGAGATTCTCAGCCCGGGCACTCAAGATGCCTACGAAACCTACTCGATGTTCTGCGAGGAAAACGACGAAGCGATTCATCGAGCTTGGTACCTCTCCACCGCGAAGGGCAAGAACACGCTCTTCGGCTACACCCTTCATGAAGTGCTCGGACATGGGGCGTTCGGCACGGTCTACCGGGCAGTGCATCCGAGCTTCGGAGAAGTGGCGATCAAGATCGCCCACAAGGAGGTCCGACACAGCCCCGGTCGGCTGGAGAGTTTCCGGCGAGGCGTTGCCGCAATGGCGATTCTCGAGGAGAGACAAGTTGAGGGCATGGTGCCCTTCCTGGAAAGGGCGGAGATTCCCGCCTATGTAGCCATGGACGTCGTGAACGGGCCGACTCTGCGAGAAGCAACGAAGAGCAACTGGTTTCGAGACTGGGGGGCCATTCTCCAGGTCTCCGCATCGCTGGCCTCGATCATTCGCGCGGCCCACCAGACGCCTGAGAGCGTTCTCCACCGCGATATCCGGCCCTCAAACGTCATGCTCTCCTCCTGGGACAGAGAGGACTGGAAGGTGGTCGTCCTCGACTTCGACCTCTCGTGGCACCGTGACGCAATCGAACGATCAATTTTGGAGAAGAACTCCATCACTGGGTACTTGGCCCCGGAGCAGGTCGAAGACACTGGTGTCTCAACGAGGAATGCCGCGGTAGATGTATTCGGGATCGGCATGACCCTCTTCTTTGTCTGCGGCCGGACATCGCCGATGTTTGCCCAGCAGCGGCACACGGATTGGTCCGACAAGGTGCGCGCGGCGGTGCACAGCGTCCCACCCGGCCGTTGGGCCTCGATACCCAGACGAGTCCACAGGCTTATCGAGAACGCGACAAAGGACGCCCAGGGGCAGCGCTGGGACCTGGCTCAGTTCTATCAGGAGTTGAAGCGGCTGCTCGCTGCCGAGCGATCACCCGGCTCCGTGCGTTCGGCTGAATTGTTGGCAGAGGAAGTTGTGGCGCGCGGCCCTTTCCACGACCGCTATCACTGGGATGAAGATCGCCTCGAGGCATTGATCTCTCTTGCCTCGGGGGTCACTGTCGCCTTGAAGGCCTCGGAGGTGAAGCAGGCGATCGAGTTGACGATCCGCTGGAATCGCACCGGGGCAGCTGACCCGCGCAAGATCAGCAAGTACCTCACGAAACGAACGGATGCCGCGCTCGCGCGTCTGCAGTCGGGCGGATGGAACGGCCATATCGCGCGCTGTACTACGAGCGAAGTTGAGGTTCTCGCCACCCTCTCGACGGCGAGAGCGGGGAGCTTGATTGAACGTGCGAGCAGGAGCGTCGGGGAAGCCGCGAAGGAGATGGAACTCGAGTAGACCGCCAAGAAGCCGCTAAAGCTTGCGCCATGGCAGTCGATGACTAGAGATAAGCCAGGAGTCAGCAATGGAAGTCCTCTTCATCGGACGAGATCGCGTTGCACAGCTGGTCTTTCTTTGGACCGCAGCACAGGCGGGCGTCCAGATCGCGCTCGTCCACGAGACCGCGGCTGGGTCGACCCCCGCCGGGAGCCTCATTGCGGTCGGGTCCGCCAGCGACGTACCTTCCCAGGAGTGGGCGCGGCTGCGGAGGTTGGGTTACCGCACGATCGGGCTGTCCCCAGAGCAGGAGGCAGCTCGAGGCCCAGACGGCTATGAGATCCTCCTCGGCGCGGACTACTCGCCAGCTGACTTGATCGCCGTCCTGGAACACGCTGCCCTCTCTACTTTTTCCTCCGAACTCGTGGGGCATCGGTCCCTACTGGCCGCCAACGAGGCTGGCGCCGCCGGAGCATCCTGCAGTCAGGTCGCGCGCCGCGCCACCTGACCGAACGCTGTTCGGCGGCCAGGCGCGCTGGCGGCCTATCGGATCGCCGGCCGTCACGGCCGGCTCCACTGGTTGCAGCCGGTGCATCACCTAACACTGGATAAACGCCACGGCCTCTCCTGGCCTCGGCGCGGGCGACTTCGAGTCCATTCAAGCCTCCGCGGCGACAGTGCCTTCCCCGACACCGGCCGCAGCGTTTATCCGGGACGTGTTAGGTGGCATGTCTTCTGCGCGGACTTCAGAGTCGGCTCGGTCAACGCCGGCCGTCCGGGCCGGCTGCGGCGACTCCCCTACCCTGGGGGACGCGAAGAGGAGGAAGCGGCACTCTGATCAATATCAAGAAGTCCTGCATTCAGAAGCTCCTCGTCGAGGTGGGGCGGCCGGATGGATGCCAACTCCCCGGACCGCACAACTAGGTGGTCCAACAAGAACACCAGAGTGTTTGGTGTGAGCTGCACGTCCAACGAGCTGTGCAGGAGTGCGCGAACGAAACCCCCTCGCGAGGCTCGGTAGATCTTCTTCGCCAGCCGGGGGTTCCCGTCGAGCACGGCCCTCAGCTCGCCCGACAGCTCATTGGATGCTAGCCGCACACGAAAGCGGTGCCGAAGCATCGGGAGCCAGTTGCCATTGCGATAGTGTCGGTGGGCAAGATCATCGAATAGCTGCAGCATGGACCACTCGCAGGTCTCCAGAGTCGCCATGACGCCGTTGAGTGCTCGGGATAGATCTGAGGCGTTCTCCCAGTCGTCCCGGCACTTGTAGCGGAGATCGTGCTCGACCTCGTGCCACCCCTCAGCCATGACCGTCCGCACCTGTACCTCGAACGTGTTGTCTACCGGCCTCCCCCCTATGCTCGGCCGAATCGTCTCTGTCTGCGCTGCGTCGAGCCGGAAGATCATGTTCATCCGAGTCGGCCGGAACGTCTCGTCGCCGGGCCTGTCAATTTCCTCGTCCACAAAGCAGAAGATGCTCTTCAGGGCCTGCCGTACGATCTCCAGATCATCGCTGAAGTAGAGCGTCACACGGATCCCGATGAGATCCTGCATTCTCCGACCAGCGGTCTCGTAGTCCTTGACCACGAGCTTGCGAGCCAAGGACCGCTCCGACTTCACGCGGTAGAACACCCGATGAAGCAGCCCAATTCGGGAGAGGCACGCCTCGATCTTCCTCGCCAAGTCTCGAGCGACGTATTCGCTAGATCCGAACGCCACTATGACTCCTCTAGGTTCGTCTGGATCTCGCGGAGACCGTCTGGGGTCAGGGCGCCATAGTCACTCCGAAGCACGATCAGCCCCTTCTTGCGTAGTGACTGAATAGCCCTTGCGGTCTCTCTGCGCGCGGACTTCGATGTACCCATGTACAGCGTCCGTATCGCCTTGGTTCGACTAGCGTTTGCTCTACCGATTGGCCAGAACTGCCGGAGCACCTGCCGCTCGTGCTCATCAAACGCCGGGCCATCTTCATGCTCGACCGGCGGGAGCGTCGCTGCTCCGAGAGCGGACTCGACATCTCCTCCCGCCTCCGTACAGCCACCGGTCCAAGCCCCGCCAACTGTTGGTTCTCCATGTACCGAGCAGTCGAAGAAGTTGCATTCCAGGAATCCGACATTCTCCAATAGCGGACGAGCTATCTCGACTCGGTGGAAGGTACACCGCCTGAACACGACAGCTTCAAATCTGCCTCCCCGCTCCGGAAGGCGCCCGTCACTCAACGTCACCCCCTCGATGAAGGCATCCGAGTACGAACTGGACGCGCCCCGCCCCAGCCGGAATTCCGTCTCTAGGCGCTTCTCCGGCGACAAGGCTTGAAGGCAGAAGGCCAGTAGCCGCGACAGCTTTGCCCGCTTCACACTTGAGCGGACCTCGTAGGCGGTAGCCGCGAGATCGACCTGCGACTCGGGCCCCAGCCACTCATCGTCATTCCGGGCGCAGATCACGTCACCCAGCATGCAACCAAAGACGAAGTCGTTGATGAAGCCCACTGCCCGCTCACTGCGGCCGACGCGATCCAGTAGCGCATGACCGGCCAGTGTGTCTGCGAGGTCATCGAGCGAAGGGCGGTCCGCCGCTTTGTACCTGCTCCGCGCTTCCACCAGGAGCCTTCGATTCCCATCCCGAATGAAGTCTCGAAGCAACTCCCGCGACTCCGACGTGAAGTCCAGGTCCATCATGTTGCCGGCTAGGTTGTGGAATACCTGCAGCTGCTCCTCCCTCGTCAGCGGCAGCGCTTGGCGATCCTGCTCGCGGTCCAGAAGCGAACTGAAATACTTCGCAACAAGCCGTTCAGTATCCACACAACAGGCAGCGAAGTCCTCATCTGACGAGTTCCGCAAGAAGGTCAGGAGTACTGGGTTCGCGAACTGGGCTAGAGGAACTCCACTATCCAGAAGCGCGCGTTGCCGGTCTTCCCCCAGCCAGTCCGCAATCGATGGAACGTCGAGCGAGACGCGCATCACTTCGAACTGGCTGCTTCGGTCTTCCAGCCACTGGTGGAATGCATCACCAGCGAAAATTGCCGTCTTTCGGCTAGTCAGGATGACCTTCGCTTCACCAACAAGCAGTTCGCCGATGGTGGCAAGCATCGACTCGGCATCGTCGAAGCTGTCCGACCGCAGCAATTCATCGAAGCCGTCGACAACGACAGGGAGACGCCCGCTCCGGATCTCGGACATGACGAGTTCGAGGTTCAGCAAGGAGAAGTTCCTGTCGATCTCATCGAGCAGGACGTACTTGAAGATGCTGGCCTTTCTGTTCTTCGCCAACTCAGTGAAGATCGGAATCTCGGGGCCGCCTGCCGCCAGCACCGAGCTCAGCAACTCGTACGCGGTGCAGGTCTTCCCGTATCCGGCCGCCGCTTCTACGAGCAATAGCCTCGGGCCGGGCACCTTGATCGCCTCCACGAGATGCTCGACGACCGTCTGGTCCCCAGCTCGGTGTGGACCAGAGTCAAACGGACAGGGGATGTAGGCATAGGTCCCCCCGAGCGATTCTGTTTGGTCGACGACGAATGCGTCGTAGTGTGCCTGGAGCCGCTCGCGTGCACCCGTGGCCCCAAAGAACCCCGTGAAGAGCTGATCCTCTACTTCCGAAAGGGTCGCAAATGTCCGTCTTGTCCACGCAATCTCCGCGGCTTCAAGCCTGGCCGTTACTGCACGGACATCGACTTCGGGAACGTTCGGCCGGACCACAACATCGGCGTTGAGAAAGTAGCCCTGGCGAAACACGTAGACCCTCACGTCCTTCTCCCTCACTTTACGTGGGGTGAATCCGTAGCGGGCGTAGAGCCGGTCAAGCGGTGTGTCATCTGCAGAAGCCATTTGGGATCTATACCACCGAAATCTGACGTCTTTCCACACCCAGCCGCCATTCCGTCCACAGCAAAGCGCAACAACTCACGCTGGCCAAGTGGCGACGGCTAGTCTCCACCCTTTCTGCCCGGACAGGGCCAGCCGGCACCAGGAGGTCTCCCGCGGCCATCCGGGCCGCTACGTCACTGCCGCAGAAGTCACGCCACCTAACACTCGATAAACGCCATGGCCTTCGGCCACAGCGTTTATCGGGGACGTGTTGGACGAAATGCCGCCTGGATCTGAGTCGTTTCCCAACGGCGCCCGTCACGGGCGCCTCTTGTTGCTTGAACACCGGGTGGTGGCCGCCCACAAGGACTGCCGAAGCTCCATCACCCATCGTCCCCTGTCCCAGGTTGTCCTCCGCAGAGTCGCGAACGCCGAATCACTCACCCCTCCCGCCGCTCAAGTAGATAGAGAGTTCGTGACGCCATGGAGCATCCTGACCTGCCTTCGCGCCGGGATAGGCAGACTCGGCGGGATGCAGGAGGTCCGGCTCCCAGTTGCCGACAACGTGGTTGAGGCAGCGCACCACTGTCTCAAGTGTCTGCGAGTCGACTTCGTTGACCGGCTCCGCTCCCACCACCGAACTCCGCCCCTGGTCCGAAACCTCCAACATCAGCCGCCACATCCCCTCGATGCCAGATGGGCCACCGCTACAGGTCTCCAACTCACCCAGGTAGCGGGGGGCTGCTGCCTCGATGAACGCTTCGCCCGTCCCGTAGTCCACGAGGCTCTGTGTGCGTCGCGCCAGGCCGCCGAGCGCCAGCACGAGAATGACCACGCCAACGAGATCAACTCGTCCCCAGCGAGACAGGGCGCCGTGGCCCAGAAGCGGACGAACGAAGAGGGCCACTGCGACGAGCAGACCGAGGCTCAACGGCCACCCGTACACGCCGGCTCGGGCAGCCCCGATGTCAGCATGCAGCACCTCGACGGGGTAGGCCGTAGCGCCCCAGGGCAGGACCTCCAGCACGCGTATCGTCTGCCAGATCCGGACCATACCGTCGAGCCCCCACACAGCCGCCAAGCTGCCGACCCCGACGGCCAATCGCGTTGCGGACGCACGCGACGAACCAGCTTGGTCGACTCCCGCACGTGAGCCCACGGCCAGAACTGCCAGAACAGCCAAGAAGCCCGAGGAGAGAAAGAGACTCCGGGCCGGGCCACCATCGGACCAGCCGAGCGAGAACGAGCCAATCCACCCGAGAACCGCCACGGAAGCCGCCACGCCACCCACTGAGCCATCCCAACGACCCTGCTCTCCACGTTGCGCAACTAGGTGCGCCAGGGTCCCCCCCAGTGCGATGAAGGTGCCGAGTATCCAGATCCAGCCCCGCGCAAACGCCGCAGGCCAGAGGGCATCGGAGAGGCCGTAGGTCAGGACACTCTGACGAAACGCGGGTTCGGACTTGAGCACCGCCCCTTCGACAGCACTCCACCCCAGGGCAGCGCCTGCGAGGCCGAGAGCGAGCAACGGCACGAGGGGCAGCAGCCACAAGCTG
This sequence comes from Deltaproteobacteria bacterium, assembly GCA_029261955.1. GTDB lineage: Bacteria > Myxococcota_A > UBA796 > UBA9615 > UBA9615 > CALCXL01. The sequence goes on from JAJDAI010000628.1 coordinate 10,935, forward strand.
AGCGGAGGCCGACGACGCAACGTGGCGAGGACCGTCGCGGCCAGGATCAGCGAACCCAGGACGATTCCCGCGGTGAGCTGCAAGAACATGAACGGCCCGCCGTCGCGGAACGCCTCCAGAGTGAAGTTGAGCACCCGTCACCTCCCCCGCCGAGTGGTGAACGGGATCGCACCGACCGGCGGTACAATCCTACCCCCCACGTGGACGCTGGCCCGCGTGAGCGTGAGGATTGAACGCCGACCGACCTGGGTCCGGAAGCACAGCAGCGAGTCGGCAGGCAGGCGACGTCCCAGTGTCTTGAGCTCCCTCATCATCCGCTGCCTTTCGTGACGAGCGGGGTCGGTCAGCGGGCGATAGGCAGCGAAGATGCCGAACCTCGACCGACTGCCGCAGGCGCGAGTACGCTGGCCCGATAGCCATAGGCAAGGAGCCCCGATGAAAGCAAAGCCTTCTCCGTTCGTCGCCTTCCTTGGGGGACTGGCCACAGGCGGGGCCCTGACCTTGCTCATCGTCATGCTGGTTGGGACGGTAGCCATCCCGGCCTACAAGAACAGCTGGATGGCAGACATGGGAATTGCCTCCGAGAA